>DAOMGA010000020.1:0-11164 GCA_035430085.1 Pseudomonadales bacterium | reverse complement strand
ATTTTTGATACTACCTTGCGCGATGGCGAGCAGAGCCCCGGCGCATCCATGACACGCGATGAAAAAATTCGCATCGCACGTCAACTGGAAAAACTTGGCGTCAATGTTATCGAAGCCGGTTTTGCCGCTGCCAGCCCCGGTGATTTTGAATCGGTCAGAAGCATTGCTGAAATCGTGCAACATTCAACCATCTGCTCACTGGCTCGCGCCAATGAAAACGATGTGCGCCGTTCTGGTGAAGCTATCAAACCAGCGAAATCCGGTCGCATTCACACGTTTATTGCCACCAGCCCGATCCACATGGAAAAGAAATTGCGCATGTCGCCAGATCAGGTGATTGAACATGCAATCATGGCAGTCAAGATTGCTGGCGAATACACAGCTGATATCGAATTTTCTGCTGAAGACGCAGTGCGTTCCGACATGGATTTTCTCGTACGTATTTTTAATGAAGTGATTAAAGCCGGCGCGAAAACTATCAACGTACCAGACACCGTTGGCTATTCAATTCCTTTTCTCTGGGGCGATCGCTTCAAGCAATTGATCGAGCGCGTGCCGAATGCCGATAAAGTGATCTGGTCAACTCATTGCCACAATGACCTTGGCATGGCAGTAGCCAATTCACTCGCTGCAGTAATGAACGGTGCGCGGCAAGTGGAATGTACCATCAACGGCCTCGGTGAACGCGCAGGCAATGCCTCACTGGAAGAAATTGTGATGGCAGTGCGCACACGCAGCGACATTTTCAACGTTGAAACCCGCATTGATGCCACACAAATTGTGCCGGCCTCCAAGCTGGTATCCACTATTACCGGCTACCCGGTACAGCCAAACAAAGCGATTGTCGGCGCGAACGCATTTGCACACGAATACGGTATTCATCAGGATGGAGTGTTGAAGCATCGCGAAACCTACGAAATCATGCGTGCTGAAGACGTGGGCTGGAATGCCAATAAACTGGTGCTCGGAAAATTGTCTGGCCGCAATGCATTCCGCACACGCCTGAAAGATCTCGGCATTGAATTGAGCGATGAAGCCTTGAATGCTGCCTTTGTGCGCTTCAAGGATCTTGCCGATAAAAAATCAGAAATTTTTGATGAAGATTTGCAGGCATTGGTCAGTGATATGGAACCGACAGATACACCGGAAGCCTATCACCTCACCAGCCTTGAAGTGCAATCCAAAACCGGCACACGCCCACATGCGCAATTAACGTTGACCGTGAAAGGCGAAACTGTGCAAACATCTGCTGAAGGCAGCGGACCGGTTGACGCCGCGTTCAAAGCCATTGAAAAAGTCGCGCAAAGCGGTGCAGATTTGTTGCTTTATTCAGTAAACGCCATCACTAGCGGCACCGATTCGCAAGGTGAAGTGACGGTGCGTCTGGAACGTACTGGTCGCATCATCAATGGCAACGGCGCGGATACTGATATTGTGGTTGCGTCCGTCAAAGCGTATCTGAATGCACTCAACTTGCTGGCAGCAGGTGCTGTGCGTATTAATCCGCAAGAAGGCGACAATGTTTAATAAAAATAGTTAATGAGCAATATTTGATGAACGAACTATTGCGGCTGGATTACCTCGATGCGATGGGCATCACCCAGTATGTGGCGCGGTTGCCACTACCGGGTGCTCGCCCTTCATCAGTCATTCATGTTGAAGCAGAACAAGCGGCATCCGTCACAGCACTGTTCGATGATGTAGATTTTTCTGTCTCCCAAAAACCTGTTCCGCAAGTTGTCCGACAACCTGCTGCAACAGCATCACCCTCATCACCATTATCAGCTGTTTCAATACCGGCAACATTTCAATGTCAGGTTGCCATCTGGACTGTTGATGACTTGCTGATTCTGGCTGATGCACCGAGGATCGATAACAACCAGATCACACTGTTGCGCAATATCCTGCTAGCCACCGGTCGCACCGGCAGATTGTCAGATGTTCGACAATTTTCATGGCCATTAGCACAGCGTAAAGAAAAACATCTCAGCGCCGCCCGTGATCATTTTCAAGGTCTGCTGGATGGAGGATTGCTGAAAAATCCCGGCTTACGACAAATAATCTGTTTCGGAGAGAATTTGTTACATCTATTGGCTACAGAAGATATCGATGGCAATTCACTACAGCAATATCAGGACTGGCCCATTCTGACCACTTGCAATCTACAGAATATGATTGAGCAGCCCGAGCGCAAAGCGCATACCTGGCGCGTGCTACAGGTACTGGTTCGCGCTTGAATATCCGCCCTGCCTCTCTAAAAGATTTCGATGATCTTCTATTCATTGAAGAGCAGGCACATATTTACCCTTGGCCAGAATCGACACTGCATTGGTGTCTGGATCAACCCAACCTGCGTTGTTTCATTCTGCAGCAAGAACGCGAAACCATCGGATTTGCTATCTATGAATGCGTTTTGGATGAAGCCAATTTGCTGAATATAGCCATCAATCCTGCACATCACGGCCATGGCTATGGTCGAACACTATTAAAACAAACCTTACAAAAACTGGACGACAATATTGTCCGTATTATTCTTGAAGTACGTGTATCCAACAGCGCAGCATTAACACTCTACACATCAGAAGGTTTCACTGAAATCGGACACCGGAAAAATTATTATCCGTCTTACACTGGCAGAGAAGACGCACGGGTATTTGCACTGGATCTTGCCGCGTATCGGCAATCTCTATGTGATCAGGCACCGGATACCATGCTACGTAAAGGATAAATATCAAAGCGCGTGGATTCTCCCTCCATCACCATGCCCGGTTTACAGTTATCCAGACAAGGAGCATGGCGCGGCCGTTTAACTACCACGCGATAGCGTGCTGTCTGCAACGCCAAAGGCAATAAAGCATCCGCATCAACATCGGCTCCCAGAAGCGTATGAAACGCGGCCATGTCTTTCTTTACCGCAGCACTTTTGCGACGCTCTGGAAACATCGGATCCAGATAAATGACATCGGGCCGATCTGCATCCGTCACATCTGCCATCCACTGAAACGCATCCACGGCTGACAATTGCATGCGGTTAATGATTTCACGTAATCCCGTATCTTCTGCCTGTTGCGCACGCAACAAACCATCCGCCAGTAAACAATGTACCAAGGGTGAACGTTCACACAATTGTAAAGTACAGCCTAACGATGCCAAAACAAAGGCATCGCGAGCCAAACCTGCTGTGCAATCCAGCACTGTCGGCAAGATATTGCCGGATTTGATACCGATCGCTTTGGCAATGGGCTGACCACGGCCTCCGCCATAAAATCGTCGATGATGATTGGCGCCTGCAAAAAAATCGACCGCGATACGGCTCTTACCCTGCTTGAGATACACAGCCGTTTCATCAACACATAAAAGAAAAGCAAAACTCGAGCGCGATGCCTGATCCGCGTCTACCGGCAACTGTACACACGCCACTTGCGCAGCGATGGCGGCTGCACGCTCAACCTGACCGGCTTGCAGCGGCAGCACAGCCAACACGTCAGTCACCGCTGTTTGCGCCAACGCACCAGAGCAAAAATCAACGCCAGCATGGTTAACAATGCAGGCACCGCGGCAATATTGATCAGTTTCAGCGTCATTCCCAAACGTTCAACATCGCTATTTAACTGACGCTGTACTTCACGAAGGCTTTTGCGAATCCTGAGTTTTTCTTGCTGGAATTGCGCGATCTCCGCTTTCTGCGCCACAGACAGTTCCTGAGCAACAGCAGCCTCACCTTCCTTCACTGGCGCGCTCATGGCATTAATTTTTTTCTCGGTTGCCGCCAACGATTGCATCAATGCATCTTCCTGTTCACGCAAGCGACTGCTGGCAGATTTTTCCAGTTCATCAACACGTGTAAATGGACGCTGATACGTACCGCGACTGCGCAAGCTGATCAGGTCAGCACTGCCTGCAAGTGAATCCACCATGTTAACCAACATGTCGCCATTGGCAGCAAATGGGGTTGCCATCACCTGGCCATAGAAATCCTGCCGATCCACCCACATGCGATCTGTCAGCACATCCGTATCTGCCACCGCAATCACCTGGACAGGCTGTTGCGATTCGGTGCGTATATCACCCGTAAACTGGCTAGTCGCCGGTTTGCCTTCCGGAAATGCCGTCTTCACCGCGCCGCTCACCAACGCAGCAAAATAGTAGCGCTGATTGCCCGGTTTCATTTTTCGTAGCAATTCATCGTGTCTTCCGGTAGTCACATACTCATCAGTATTCATCAACTGCGTTTGATCGCTGGACGTGAGCAAAGGAATAAACTGCGTACTGGCACCGGCGCGCTGGGATAAAGCACCTGCAGAAGCGACATTGATATTTTCCAATTCCGCAATAACGTTTTGCTCACGATTGATGGCATTGCCGTCGAGGCCGAGAATGCCGACGTGCGGCGCTTCTTGCCCATCCTGGGTGACGGGAATACTGTGGGCATAACCCAGATCAAGCACCACTTTTTTTGGATCGTAATCAATTCCCCATGCAGTGAACAGCTGCTCAAGGCTTGAACTGCGATCAGTAAATCCGGCGCCCATCGTTGATTCACTTTCATCCGCTTCAGCCACCGGATCAACAAAAACCAGCAACTTGCCTCCTCGCAAAACAAATTGATCAATGGCAAACAGGGTTTTCTCTGGCAACATATTCGGATGAATAACAATCAACAGATTGAGATCATCGTCAATTTTGTCTACGCTGGTATCAAGCTGGCGACGGATATCGAACATCTGTTGCAATTGATCCACAATCAACCACGGCGGTCGCGCCATATGGGTTTTTCTATCCATACTGCGGAATACCGGCAACCCGGAAATAACACCGACTGTCACTGGTGCCGGGCGGCTCATTCTATAAATCAACTGGCTGATCTGATATTCCAGCGAGGATTCTTTTTCCGGCGAAAAAAAGTTGATGATTTCAATTTTTTCACCGCGGGTAGCCACCAGTCCAAGATAGAACTTTTCTCCCTGGCCATTAGGAATACCCAATAAGCCGGCAGCGGCAGCGGCATCTTCATCTTCAGAATACAACTCCGGATAAATAACTTGCAAATCCAGCTTTCCATTACCGGCGCGCTCAAATTCTTGCAACATTTCTTCAACGCGTTTTGCATAATTACGCAAAGCAGGCGCTGGACGTGACAACGCTTCCGAATAATACAATTTCAACACAACAGGATCGTGAACATTGGCAACAATAGCTTTGCTGCTATCCGACAGGGAATACAGATTACCCTCCGTCAGATCCACTCGCCACTGATCCAGCCTTGATAACGCCGCCGCGCCCACCAGTAGCAGTACAGCAAGAGCGGCAAGACTAAAACCGGCAGACAGCCTGCGAAAAATATTTGAATAATTGCCTGATACCATAACCATTCTCTGCCTCACTCTGCTTTTTTCTGATCGATGACAATGGCGGTTGCCATTAGCCAGCAAGTGATAAACAAGAGATAAAACAGCAGATCACGAATATCCAGCACACCTCGCGAAATAGCATCGAAATGCGTCAATAAACTCAACTGGGAAACCGTATCAATAATAAATTGCGGCAACACACCATCCAGTGTATTCAGTAATTGCGGCAAGCCCATTAAAACAAAAAGAAAGCACACTGTTACCGTCAAGACAAAAGCAATCACCTGACTTTTACTGGCCGCAGACAAACAACAGCCCACTGACAAGAAAGCACCTGCCATCAACCAACTACCTAGATACGCAGAAAAAATAGCACCATTATCCGGATTACCCAGATAATTCACCGTCAACCACATTGGAAAAGTTAACAACAAGGCCAACGCAATAAAAAACCACGCCGCCAGGTATTTGGCAATCACAATCGTTTTCAAAGCCAGCGGCAATGTCAGCAGCAACTCGACGGTTCCGCTCTTGCGCTCTTCCGACCACACTCGCATGGCAATAGCGGGCACCAGAAATAGATACAGCCAGGGATGGTAAGAAAAAAACGGCGCCAGATCCGCCTGATTACGTGAATAGAAATTTCCCAGCTCAAACGTTGTGAAACCACACAACACCAGAAATACCACCAGAAAGACATACGCTAGCGGGGTAGCAAAATAGGCTTTCCATTCGCGCCGGGCAACTACCAGCAAGCCGGGCATCATCGAAAAAGACATCAGACACCTCCTGTCAGTGCGCGAAAAACATCATCCAGCCGACCGGTTTCAGAACGGGCAGCCAATGCGGCAGGCGTTTCATCAACTAACAATTTTCCACCCGCAATGATCATGGCGCGCGTACAGACTGCGCTAACTTCTTCAAGAATATGGGTAGAAACAATCACCAGTTTATCTTTGGACAAATCATGGATCAGTTCACGCACATGATGTTTCTGATTAGGATCCAGACCATCTGTTGGCTCATCCAGAATCAGGATGCGCGGATCATGCAGGATTGCCTGCGCCAGACCAACGCGGCGGCGATAACCTTTTGACAAGGTATCGATCGCCTGAAACATAACGTCGCGCAATACCGCTTTTTCTGACACTGCATCAATGACTCGCTGTTTTTCCTGCCCACGAAAACCGCGCACCGCTGCAATAAAATCCAGAAATTCACGCACCGTCATTTCACCGTAGCTGGGCGCACCCTCTGGCAAATAACCTATCATCGCCTTGGCTGGCATGGGCTGCTTCCACATGTCATAACCGAATATTGTCACGCTCCCACTGCTAGGACGTAAAAAACCGGTGAGCATTTTCATGGTGGTGGATTTACCCGCACCATTGGGCCCGAGAAACCCCAACACCTCCCCCGGCATTACTGTAAAACTCAAATTATCGACAGCGGTACAAGCACCAAACTGTCGGGAAAGATTTTCCACCTGGATCATAATGGGCGTTCCTGATTTAAATGACTGCTGACCGGATTGGCGTACATTGCCAACCAGTGTGCGCGATAGGATTCTGGACAATCCGCCAGGCGCTGGTCAAATTGCTGTTTTTCAACTGTCTGTTTGTCAATTCCGTTAACGAACCCCGATGCAAGAAGATCAGCGACACTCCCGCCCTGAGCAGCATATGCCAGATAATTACTGGGCCAGAGGTGGTAGTTTGCAAGAATTTGTCGATCAATTTCCTTGGCTACCGCTTCCGCATTCTCGAAATCTGCCCGTAATACTTCGCCAAAACTGACATGCACGCGACCTTTGTGGCCAGCAATACCTGCGGCAATACTCTGCACATCCTCGTGTGTGTCTTTCTGGTAACTGCCGTGCGTCGCTTTTTCGTACAACTCGCGTGATTTTGCAATATCACAAGGATCCCATTCATACGAAATCGCAACAGGCACGATATTCAACTCCCGCACAAAATCCTCAAATTCCTGTTCTTTAGGTTTGCTGATGGCAAACATTTTTATGATAGCTTCTTCTGTCCTGTCCAATCCGTCTTTTGCCCTACCCTCACGTTGGGCGATCCAGACTGACGCTTTTTCATTGACAACAGAATGATGGATGTATGCAGATAACTGCTTTAAAGCCACGTAGATTTTTTTCGGGGCTGTTTCACCGCGCTTCACCAGAAAACTTTTGTTGAGCCGCATAAGATCAGAAGCAAATGGCTTGGTGAGCAAATTATCGCCAATGGCAATACGCACCGTATCCATACCGTTATGCCACAACACCCAATTTACAAAAGCAGGATCCATCGCAATGTCACGATGATTACTGACAAACAGATAAGCCTGGTGCGGATCCAGCCGTTCAAGACCCGATACAGTCAACGCAGTGGTTGTGCTATTAATCATGCGCTGCATGTAGGCTTCAATAATTGCTTGAAAACTTTTTACATCCTGCACACCACGCGTCTGGCGTTGTAACTGCCAACGCAGCACAGGTTTGAAAATATTTAATGCCCACGCCGGCAAGGCAGGAAAGCGAAAACGCAACAGCGCTGTAATCAGTTCAGGGGAGTTCAGTACACGCGCCAATACCGCCGACACTTCTTCATCCCTGTAGGGACGAATATCGTCAAATGGAGAAACTTCAAAACCGGGCGAGGAGTGTTTTTCAGAAGGCATCATACGGCTCACAACAACAGATCAGCGACATCAGCAACCTTTGCAAAGACTGTCTACCAGTTCCTTGAAGGTTTCACGGTTTTTCTGGTTTAACGTCATTAACACCTGATGCGCCTGTAAAACCCGATCACGAGCAGCTTTCTCATCCAGTGTTTCCGCCTGTAACTCGCAATCTGCCACAGTGGAAACAGCACAAGTGCGCTGGATATCAAAAATCTGTTCGAAACCCATGCTGTGAAGTAACCGGATAATACTGTCATTGTCCGTCACGACCAGCGGCCGGATGTGCAATTGCTTTCGCACAAACAAAGCCATCTTTGCCAGCATGCCCAGCGTAGTGCTATCCAGCCCTTCGGTTTCGCTCAGATCAACAATCACCGACTGACAAGATACGCAGGCAAACATGCGTTCTACAAACTGATCAATAGTAGAAGACAGCGTTAAACGCACATCTCCTACCAGTTTTAATACATAGGTGCCATTGTGTTCGGCTACCAGGACACGCCCTTCCATCTCACACCTGTCTTGCAAGGATTGTCTTGCTGGATAGTACTGTCATGTACTTTTTACCAACGTCATGATGGCGATATCATCAGGTGCATCGCCGACTGCATCCATGTTCAACTGTTGTTCAATGCCGCGCTGGGTTCTATCACTGGCTGCCACCAGTTCCAGCAACATGGCTTCCTTCTCTATCAGCCCCTTGGCAGGGACAATTTCCAGCACGCCATCCGAACACAACACAAGAGTGAAGCGATCGGGTAATGGCATGCTGATATTCTGGTATTGCGCCTCCCGCAAAATGCCGACTGGCATTCCACTACCTTCAAGATAGCGCACACTGTCATCTGTCGCCAGTATTGGCATAGGCAAGTGGCCGGCGACACTGTAGACCAGACTATTCCGTTTGCGATCAAGCACAGCGACGAACATGGTGGCATGTTTGTCGATTCCCGCTGCCAGCAGCTCACGATTGTAATAAGACAATACATCTGCCGGTGTTGGAAATGGCGACGCGGCGCCATGCAAGGCAGCCTCACGCGTTTCCCGGTACACATTCAACGACAAATGACGCAACAGTGCCGTCACAAATGCCGAAGACACACCATGACCGGAAACGTCAGCCAGATAGAAACCCAGGAACTCTTCACCAAACTTGACGTATTCCAGAAAATCGCCGCTCAGATACAGCGAAGGAATAATGCAGTGTGAAAAATGATAGGGACCGGCCTGTAAATCTTCTTGTGGAAATAATTTCAGCTGTAACTGGCGGCCGGCCTGTTGATCCTGTTCCAGCTCCCGCAAATATTCTGCCATCTCGCGATTGGTCCGCTCCAGCTGTTCCCGATAACTGCGGTTCTGTTCCAACAGACGCACGCGCTCCAGACATCTGTTGATGGCATGTTCCAGCATGCGGAAATCGACTATAGGTTTGACCAGATAATCAGCCGCACCGTTGCGCAGCGCCTCGACCACATCCTGCATACTGCCCGCGCCGGACATGACAATCACCGGCAGTGCCGGCTGTTCACTGGCCAGTTCCCGCAATAACGCGAGACCGTCCATACGCGGCATTTTCAGATCGGTGATCATTAAAACGGGCGAGTGCTCCCGGATGGCGCTCAAGGCACTGATGCCATCGCTGGCCTGTTCAACCGTATAGCCGCTGTCTTCCAGAAAAGCAGCAATGCTCTGGCGCACCATAGCATCGTCATCAACCAGCAATACCGTGGCAGGTTCTTCTGCAACCAGAACATTGACAGGGCTGTCTGACATTCGCGCCGCTCTCCAGTGCCGGGCAACCGGCTTTTGACTGGGGGCAAACCCTACTCCCATCGCCGTAGCCGCGCAAGCTTGACTAACAGCCGCGCAAGCTTGACTGACACTGTCTAGGGCAAACGGTTGATGCCATGCTCAAGACGTTTTTGTGTATGCTCTGCCGCATTCAAAAGGAGAACACTATGAAATTTGCGAAATTTATCACCGGTTTGGCGGCTATTGTCTGGATGGGTTACGGCGCCTGGCTGACTGTGGATCCCAAAGGACTGTCGTATATGGGCATGGAGTTCAACCACTGGAGTGTGACTGTGGAAGTCATGGCCATGTACGGACTGACGGAATTCTGCCTCGGGGTATTCGCCCTGCTCGGCGTTCTCAAGCCCGAGCGTTACCTGCACGCCAATCTCGTGCTGTGGTTCCTGATTTTCACCGCGCTGTGGGTAGGACGCATTATCGGCATCGCCGTATGGGGTGGCGACTATACCTTTACCTTTGGTGGCGCTGGTCTGCCAGCTGGCTACAATCCCGGCACAGCGTATTTCTATGAGTTTCCATTCTCCGTGATGTTTGGCATTGCACTGTGGCAGACAAGAAACACGTTGTAAGTGGTATAGAGTGTTTTACTGACCTGCCCGATTCCTATAGGCTGGCGACAACCCTGCTAATCACAATTCCTCACAAGTACCAATATGAGTACCACAATGAATATGCCGTCAGCCAATACCAGACAAACTCCTGAGAAATATACCGCGCTATTGATTCTGGCACTGGCACTGCCCTTTTTCATCTATATGGGTGTCATCAACCATTACGCCATCAACCAGCCCTACTGGGATGATTTCAGTGTGGTGCTGGTGCGCGTGAATACCGTGTTATCCGGCGTCGGCATGGGCGAGCAACTGCAAGAGATTTTTGCTACCAATGCAGGGCATCTGCCTGTTATTACCCGCCTCGTTTCGATAGTTCAGGCAAAATATCTTGGCGGCATCAATTTCAAGGATTCTGTTCTGTTAGGCAATGTCGGCTGGCTTTGCACAACACTGCTATTGTTGGTGTACTTCAGAAAAAACTTACAGCTGTCCTGGGCAAATTTACTGCCGGTTTCATTTCTTATGCTTACCATCAATCATTGGGAAGCCATGGATTTTGTTACCGTGACATGGCAACAGTATTGGGGGTCTGCTTTTTTCCCTGCACTCTGCCTGTTGGCAATAGTGGAAAGAAAAACAACGGTTGCCGTGTATGCATTTACCGGTGCGTTATTTCTATCATCTGGCGCGCTGGCACTTTACCCGCTCGCTCTGGCTTATTGTGCGTTGAGAATGCGCTGGGCAGACACATTTTCTTTTGCT
>DAOMGA010000019.1:0-11734 GCA_035430085.1 Pseudomonadales bacterium | reverse complement strand
CTACCGCAGTCTTGATGCCAGCCACAAAGCTGGATTCGTCCAGCGGCACCTGATTAACCTTGAACTGGCTACCGATGTTCATGCCCAGTATGTAACTGACTTTTTGCGCCTGCGTGGACAAACCGCTGGCTGCTGCCGGCGTAGCTGCTGCCGGCGTAGCTGCTGCAGGTGCAGGGGTAACGGCCTTGTCGTCTTTACAGGCGCTCAGAGCGAACAAGCTGACGGCCACAACGGCCAAGGTACGAGTTTTCATCAAATATTCCCTATGGAAGTGGAAAAAGTAGCAGCTGATCATACAGTGCTGACACAAAGACTGCTACGAACACTGCAAGTTCCCGACAGCTTAATATTTCGTTGCAGTCCAGCAAGGACAATTGGGCGATTACCTATAAGCGACACCCGACAGGGCGGTGATAATAGCGGCCTGAGCGGGAGCCCATGATGAGTACACACGAAAAACCTTTTTCCACCCCGTTGCCTATGCCGCCTTACAACACATTGTGGGCAACCCGGCGTCGTATCGCTGGGCAGTTGCGCGAATTGAACGAGCTGCTACTGACCCACGATGTGCCTCACGATGCCTTGTTGACGATGGAACAAACCCTGGCGTCCATGTTGCCCGCCGCCCGTTGTGGCGAGTTGATCAAGGGTCGGCTAGCCTGGGCTGCATTACCAGCCGATCACGGCACCTACCACCTGCTGTCACGCGAAACGACACCGATAGCCGGTCACGGCAATGCCATGTCTCCGCCTCTACATATGTGGCTAGACCATGACAAGGGTGAAGCCCATGCAACCATCACCCTGGGTTGGGCATATGAAGGACCGCCCAAGTGTGTGCACGGTGGCTGGGTAGCCGCGCTGTTCGACGAGTTTCTCGGCTGCGCGCAACTGCTGTCGGGGCAAACCGGCGCCACCGGCAATCTCAATGTGCGCTACAAGCGACCCACGCCGCTGGATACAGAACTGACACTATTTGCTACAGTGAAAGAAGTGCATGGTCGCAAGATCGTGATGGAGGGGACATTGACCGCCAACGGCATGGTTACCGCCAGCTGCGAAGGTCTGTTTGTCAGTTTTGCTGAAGGCGTCATGAATCTGGCTGAACGGAAACTGGTGACGGATTAACTTGTCCTACGGAGAACCATTCATTGCAAGGAGAGAAATCATGTTCGCACGCAATGCCAGAATTCTGCTCGCCATGGCTTTATTAGCCAATACCACCGTTGTCGGAGCAGCCGACTACAAAATCGACGACACACACAGTTTCGTGCAATTTCGCACCCAACATCTCGGCTACAGCTGGCTGTACGGACGCTTCAATGTCGGCGACGGCCAATTCAGTTACGATCCGGAAAAACCTGAAGCCAGCAAAATCAAACTGATGGTCGATGTTGCCAGCATCGACAGCAATCACGAATTACGCGATGAGCATTTGCGTAACAAATACCTGTTTACCGACAAGCAACCCACAGCCAGTTTCACAAGTACCGCTTATCAGGGCAATGCCAATAGCGGCACACTGACAGGCGAGTTACAACTCAATGGCGTGAAAAAATCCGTCACAATCCCCGTAAAAAAAGTCGGTGAAGGTGCCGATCCATGGGGAGGTTATCGAGTGGGCTTTGAAGGCAATCTCACTATTGATGCGCGCGATTATGGTTATACCTACCAGCTCGGCGACAAGAGTTTTGTGATTGAATTGCAACTAGGCATTGAAGGTGTAAGAACCACAGCGCCAACGGGTAAATCCTGATGGCGATCGAAAAATATCCACTGACTATACGCTGCCTGCACTGGCTCATTGCGCTGTTAATGATCGGCATGATTACGTTGGGCTGGTGTCTTTCTGAAATGGATTACGAAGCCCCCAGCTATGTTGTACTGCGTCAACTACACCGGACTGTTGGCCTCACACTGTTTCCACTGGGCATTGCGCATTTTCTTGCTTACGCTTTCCTGCCGCGTCCAGCGTTTGCCATTGATCTGAAGCCATGGGAAAAATCCCTTGCCAAACTGGTGCATATATTTCTGCTCTACGTAGTGATTGCCATTCCTGTAGCCGGGTATTTGATGTCGGGAGATAAACTGGTGATTCTCGGCGACATCACTGTTCCGCAGTTTTTTGAATTAACAAAAGATTTACGCAAAACATTGTTTGAAGTGCATGAAACGCTGGCATGGACCGCCGCAGCTATCATCAGCTTGCATATCGCAGCAGCACTGAAACATCATTTTATTGACAAGAATGATACGCTGAAAAAAATGTTGTAATTCAATGCCCAATATTGCTCTTATTATTGGCAGTGTGTGGCCGGAACCGCGTTCATCGGCGGCCGGTTCACACATGCTACAGATTATCGAACAGCTGTTATTGCATAACTACAACGTTGTTTTTGCATCCGCCGCCAAACCCGGCGAGAACCGCGCTGACCTTGCTACCATTGGCATACTGGAAAAAACCATTGCACTGAATTGCCCGAGTTTCGACAACTGGGTGCATGAACTGAATCCGGACGTGGTGTTTTTCGACCGCTTTATGACAGAAGAACAATTCGGCTGGCGTGTCGAAGCACAGTGTCCGCAAGCATTGCGCATACTGGAAACATCCGATTTGCATTGTTTGCGCATGGCGCGGCAGATGCTGTTAAAACCCTGGCTAGCTGCAGGGCACGACAGCACACCCGCGCTAAACGAAGACGCCTTGTATATGGCGATGTTGCAGCAAGATATTGCACTGCGTGAAATCGCTGCCATTTATCGATGTGATTTATCACTGATAATTTCCCGTTTTGAAATGCATCTACTGGCACACTGTTTTTCTGTGCCGATGGATCTGCTGCTGTATTGTCCTTTCCTGCTCGACAGCCCGGATAAAAACAACTGGGGAGGCATTGAGCAGCGCCAACATTTCATCAGTATCGGTAATTTTTTACACGCCCCCAACTGGGATGCCGTCCAATGGCTCAAAAAATCTATCTGGCCAAAAATTCACGCGCAATTACCAACGGCACAACTGCATGTTTATGGCGCATATACACCACAAAAAGCACGCGAGCTAAATAATGAGCGTGAAGGTTTTCTGATAAAAGGTTGGGCTGAGGATGCGCTGACTGTGATGGCACAAGCGCGAGTTTGTCTGGCACCATTGCGATTTGGCGCCGGCATCAAGGGAAAACTGGTCGATGCGATGTTGGCAGGCACGCCCAGTGTTACCACCTCCATCGGCGCGGAATCCATGCATGCAACACTGCCATGGAACGGGCTTATTGCTGATGAAACGCAGGAGTTTGCCAATGCCGCTGTGCGCTTATATCAGGATAACGCCCTGTGGCTGCAAGCACAGCAACACGGCAATACTATTTTGCAGCAGTGTTTCAATAAAGCCGGACACGGATTGGCGCTGATCCAGCAATTAAAATCTATCCGTCAGAATATTGAGCGGCATAGACAAAAAAACTTTACCGGTAGCATGCTCCGGCATCATCAACACAAGAGTACGTACTATATGGCGCGGTGGATTGAAGAAAAAAATAGCAAAATTGAATGAAGTTACTGCGCAGCCATCAGACGTTGTTTTTCTCGCTGCCAGTCTTTTTCTTTTTCAACATCCCGCTTATCGTGTTCGGCCTTGCCTTTGGCTAAAGCAATTTCACATTTCACCAGATGCCGTTTCCAATACATAGCCGTACAGACACAGGTGTAACCTTTCTGTTGTACCGCGGCAAAAATATCCGCCAGTTCACGATCCTTCAGCAACAGCTTGCGTGTGCGGGAAGGATCGGTGACAAAATGGGTGGATATACTTTGCAAGGGTGAAATGTGTGCGCCCAGCAAAAAGGCTTCGCCGTCCTTGAGCAACACATAAGAATCGACCAACTGACACTTGCCTGCACGCAAACTTTTTACTTCCCAGCCCTGCAAAGCAATTCCTGCTTCATAGCGATCCTGAATAAAATAATCGTGCCGCGCTTTTTTGTTGAGGGCGATCGTGCCGCCATTGACCGTGCTATTGGATTTTTTCATAGCTGCATTATAGACGCAGGGTGCCGGTGTTAGAATGCACTCCTACTGAATAAATCTGTCGCCATGCCCATTACACGTATCGCCAAAACCGCGTTGTTGCCTTATCCAGCAGAATGTTTGTTTGATTTGATCAACGATATAGAAGCCTATCCACAATACATGGATGGCTGCGTCGGCGCGTGTATCCTGTTCGCTGATACCGATATTATCGAGGCGCGCCTGCAATTGAGCCGGGCAGGGATCACCCAGAATTTTGCTACCCGTAATCGCCTGACGCGCCCACATGCGATCGATATGCAATTGCTGGAAGGGCCCTTCAGTTCACTGGAAGGGCGCTGGCAATTCATCGCGCTGGCGCCAGAGGCCTGCAAGGTATCGCTGGATCTGCAATTCGAGCTGGATGGCAAACTCGCCAATCTGGCAGCCGGCAAGCTGTTTGAGAGCGTGGCGAGTAGTCTGGTAGATTCACTCTGCCGTCGCGCCCACGCCCTCTATGGAGGAATGTCGTCATGCTGAACATCCAGATTGAAGTGGCGTACGCATTGCCCGATTCGCAGTACATCAAGGCTTTGACCGTAACGCCAGACTGCACTGTGACTCAGGCTATCGCCCTGTCCGGCATCACCAACGAATTTCCTGAACTGCAACAACAGCCATTGAAGCTGGGGATATTTAGCCGCCTGATCGACAATCCTGACCAATATGTACTGGCTGACAATGATCGGATAGAGATATACCGTCAACTGCTGCTGGATCCCAAAGAAGCGAGACGGCAACGCGCTAGCAAATCGCGCGCGCGCTGATGCAGGATAGTCTGTGTTCGGAAGATGGGCGATCAGGGTTGGGCTGGCGACCCGGATGACCCGGCAGCAGGCTCTTCCGGACGAAAGTTACCTTTCATATTGACCAGTTGGTCATTGGCAAAAAATAGTGTCAGGCGTTCCTTGCTGAATTCTTCTTCTTCATTCTTGAGGGAATACAAGTAATCCCATCTGTCCTGATTGAAGCTGTCCACCAGCAGTGGCGTGCCCATGATGAAGAGTACCTGGCGCTTGCTCATGCCCGGTTTCAACTGGTTGACCATCTCCTGCGTAATGATATTTCCTTGCTGCACATCCAGTCTGTACACGCCTGGAAAGGTACAAGCTGCAGTAGCCAGCATAAAAAGCGCCGGAATGAGCAGGCGAACAAGCATTAGACGGGGAGAAATTGACATGGAGAACGGGATTCCACTGGCTTCAGCGAGGGGCGATAATACCCGATAGTCGATAACGCTAGAAGGGGCGGATATGGCAGAGGAAAATAAGGAACTACGGAAGGCAGGACTCAAAGTCACCGTACCCAGGATTAAAATCCTGCAAATGCTGGAAACCAACAACCAACGCCATCTCAGCGCCGAGGACGTTTACAAAAGTCTGATCGAGTCTGGCGAAGACGTGGGACTGGCAACGGTATACCGTGTTTTGACGCAATTTGAGTCGGCAGGCTTGATCACCCGACACAATTTTGATGGCGGTTATGCGGTGTTTGAACTGAATCGCGGTGATGAACACCACGACCACATGGTCTGCACAGAGTCGGGCAGGGTGGTGGAATTTCACAATGCAGATATCGAGCGTATCCAGCAGGAAATTGCCGATGCACACGGGTTTACCTTAATCGGTCATAGCCTGGTGTTGTACGTCAAACCAAAGCCCTAGTAAAACCAGACCTTAGGGACGATTTTCAACGGAGGGGGCGGTCAGTTCCCTGTCATCTGTCGCCGCCACCTTGTGCTTGAGCACCAGCCGTGACAGCAGGAAGCCAACCGGCATTGTCAGCGCGATGGTCATCAGGGGCGCAAACGTTTCAGGACAGCCAAAGTAATTCACCAGCGTAAATAGCACGCCGACATCCAGACAATAGCGCATGGCAAAAATCACGGGGAATTGCATGAAAGTGCTCCATTTCATGGGCACTTTGAATACCCAGCGCGTATTCATGTAGTACGTGAATACCATGCCGAAGGCGTAAGACACCGTGTAAGCAGCTGTGTAGGGCAGGAACAGGTTAAAGAACAGGTAGACCACCCACGAAGCAGCGGTATTGGCACTGCCCGTCAGCAGGAATCGGAGAAACTCATGTTTCATAGTTGGCGGTCTATTCAGAGGTTGGCTACGGAGGTCAGCTTAACCGCTAAGCGGATTGGCTGACAGTCCATACCCGACAATGCCATAATCCAACTCTTGATTAAAAATAAAAGGTTTCATTGTGATTACTCCAGTCATCCTGTCTGGGGGCGCAGGCAAACGCCTGTGGCCACTATCGCGGGAAAGTCATCCCAAACAGTTTCTGCCTTTATTTGAAGGGCGCTCGCTTTTTAACCTGACACTCGCGCGCGTCCAGACCCAAGGCTTTGCTGCACCGCTGGTCATCTGCAATAGCGAACACCGCTTTATGGCGGCAGAGCAACTTGGTGGCTGCGAAAGCCGTATTGTGGTCGAACCCTGCTCACGCAACACGGCGGCGGCGGCAACTATTGCTGCCTTGGCTTCAGCACCGGATGATATCTTGCTCCTGTTGCCTTCAGACCATCTGTTTACCGACACCGCAGCGTTTCAAACCATGGTCTTTGCGGCAAAACCACTCGCTGAAGCCGGCTATCTGGTGACGTTTGGTGTACAACCTGTTTTTCCTGCCACAGGATATGGCTATATCAAACGCGCTGCCCCCATAGCAGGTATCGCGGGCGGGTTCCATGTTGAACGGTTTGTCGAGAAACCGGACGCCGCAACTGCCCAGCAATATTTGTTGGGTGGAAATTATTTATGGAACTGTGGTGTGTTCCTGTTCCGTGCCGCCACGTTGCTGGAACAAATGCAGCAACATGCGCCGGAAGTGCTGGATGCTTGCCAACGGTCATTTGCTGCTCGCAGTACAGATCTGGGTTTCACACGTTTGGGCATTGATACCTTTGCCGACGCGCCCAATATTTCTATTGACTACGCCGTCATGGAGCACACCGACAAAGCCGCGGTCGTTCCGTGCAATACCGCGTGGAGCGATGTGGGCAGCTGGAGCAGCCTCGCCGACAGCATGGAAAAAGATGCCGACGGCAACGCTTTTCGCGGCGATGTCTTACTGCACAACAGCCGCAATAGCACCGTGTTTTCTGAAGAAAAACTCGTGGTGGCAATGGGCGTTGATAATCTGATTATTGTCGAGACAGACGATGCCATTCTGGTAGCCCCGCGTGACGAATCCGAAAATATCAAACAAGTGGTGGGGATGCTCGACCAACAACAGCGCACACACGTCAAATCACATCGCAAAGTCTATCGACCTTGGGGATATTACGATTCGATCAGCGAAGGCGACAGACACAAGGTCAAACGCATCATGGTTAAACCGGGCGAGCAACTGTCTTTGCAAATGCATCACCATCGCGCCGAACACTGGATTGTCGTACGCGGCACCGCGCGCGTAGTGCGAGGCGACGAGGAGTTTTTGCTGACAGAAAATCAATCCACTTATATCCCTCTCGGCGTTACACATCGCCTTGAAAATCCAGGCACGATTACACTGGAAATTATTGAAGTGCAATCAGGCGCCTATCTTGGCGAAGACGATATAGTTCGTTTTGAAGATCATTACGGTCGCTAATAAACATCAACAGAGAGAACAGGACAGTGAAAATACTGGTTACGGGCGGTGCAGGTTTTATAGGTTCAGCAGTGGTGCGTCATATTATCGAGAACACGCAGGATACTGTGATCAATATTGACAAGTTAACCTACGCAGGCAATCTGGAATCACTGGTCAGCGTGCAGGATTCACCACGTTATCACTTTCGCCAGATCGATATTTGCGATGGCGCCGCACTGGACAAAGTCTTCGCCGAATTTTCTCCGGATGCCGTAATGCATCTGGCAGCAGAATCCCATGTAGATCGTTCAATTGACGGGCCAGCGGCTTTTATCGAAACCAATATTGTCGGCACCTATGTTCTGTTAGAAAGTGCAAGAAAATACTGGTCTGGTTTAACAGATACCAAAAAATCTGCTTTCCGCTTCCATCATATTTCTACCGATGAAGTGTATGGCGAGCTGGGCGCTACCGGTCTGTTTACTGAAGAAACACCTTATTCCCCCAACTCACCGTATTCAGCCAGTAAAGCATCATCCGATCATCTGGTGCGTGCATGGCATGAGACCTATGGTTTTCCTACTATCATCACTAATTGCTCGAATAATTACGGCCCTTACCATTTTCCAGAAAAATTGATCCCGTTAATTATTCTCAACGCTTTGCGTGCAAAACCATTGCCGATTTACGGCAAAGGTAATCAGGTGCGCGACTGGCTCTATGTCGATGATCATGCGCGAGCGCTTTACAAAGTAGTCACCGAAGGCGTAGTGAATGAAACCTACAATATCGGTGGCCACAATGAAAAACAAAATATAGAAGTTGTGCACACCATCTGTGATTTACTGGAAGAATTGCGTCCGGAAAAACCTGCTGGCGTAGCGCAGTACAAAGATCTGATCACCCATGTTGCTGATCGGCCGGGACATGATGTTCGCTACGCTATTGATGCCAGTAAAATCAAACGGGAACTCGGTTGGTCGCCTGAAGAAACTTTTGAAAGCGGCATCAGGAAAACCGTCTGCTGGTATCTGGACAATCAGGGATGGTGGCAACATGTACTGGATGGTAGTTACCAACTGCAACGTCTCGGTCTGGGTCAATAATCCACAATAACAAAATTACTGAGGGCACTTTGATGAAAGGCATTATTCTCGCTGGCGGGTCTGGAACACGTTTACATCCTGTCACACTGGCTATTTCCAAACAGTTATTGCCTATCTATGACAAACCCATGATTTATTACCCGCTCACCACACTGATGTTGGCCGGGATTCGTGAAATTCTGATTATCTCTACACCGCAAGACACGCCACGTTTTGTTGAATTACTGGGCGATGGCGCAAGATGGGGGCTGTCTCTGAGCTATGCCGTTCAGCCTAGCCCGGATGGATTGGCGCAAGCTTTTATCATTGGCAAAGAATTTATCGGCGATTCACCTTGCGCACTGGTTCTGGGTGACAACCTGTTTTTTGGGGAGCATTTTTCCAAAAATCTGGCGCAGGCCGCCGCACAAAGCGCCAATGGCGGCGCTACCGTTTTTGCCTACCAGGTAAAAGATCCACAACGTTTTGGCGTGGTGGAATTTGATAAAGACGGCAAAGCCATCAGTCTGGAAGAAAAACCGGCAAAACCGAAATCACGCTACGCCGTCACCGGTTTGTATTTTTACGATAACAAGGTGGTGGAGTATGCAGAAACCATCAAACCTTCTCCGCGCGGTGAACTCGAAATCACAGATATCAATAATATTTATTTGCATGCTGGAAACCTGCAAGTAGAAATCATGGGACGCGGTACAGCCTGGCTGGATACCGGCACCCACGATTCGCTCTTGGAAGCATCGCAGTTTGTACAGACCATTGAACATCGCCAAGGCATGAAAATGGCAAGCCCGGAAGAAGTTTCCTGGCGACAAGGCTGGATTGATGACACCCGGTTGCGCGAATTAGCCGCTCCTTTGAAGAAAAGTGGTTACGGTGAATATCTTTTGGATCTGCTGGAGTTTGGTCGATGATGCGTGTGATTGAAACCGCACTGCCAGGTGTCTTGATTCTTGAACCGAAAGTGTTTGGCGACAATCGTGGATTTTTTCAGGAAACCTGGCGCGCTGACACTTATAGCAACATAGGCATCCCGCCTTTTGTACAGGATAACCATTCACGCTCTGCTAAAGGTGTGCTGCGCGGTTTGCATTCACAGCGCACACGTCCGCAGGGAAAACTCGTCCGTGTTTCTCGTGGTACAGTTTTTGATGTGGCGGTCGATATCAATCCTTATTCAGCTACCTTCGGTCAACACGTTGGTGTGGAATTGAGCGACAGCAACCACCGCCAATTCTATGTACCGCCCGGTTATGCCCACGGGTTCTGTGTGGTATCTGACCACGCCGACTTTCTTTACAAGTGCACCGAGTATTATCAGCCTGGCGATGAAATAGGGGTGTTGTGGAATGACCCTGCCATCGGTATTCAATGGCCTGTGAGTGAGCCGCTGCTATCAGACAAAGACCGGGCGCTTCCCACGCTGGCGGCATTATCAGCTCAATGGAAAGCAGAGAAATGGTGAACGCGCGCATCCTGATTGCCGGAGGTGATGGTCAACTGGGACGGGAATTTGCCGATATCACCGATGCATCTGTCGAACTGATACGCTGTACGCGCTCCGAACTCGACATCACAGACCCTGCGAGCATCGAGGCAGCACTTGATCTTCACCAGCCGCAAGCAATTATCAATGCCGCGGCCTATACCGCCGTCGATCGCGCCGAGACTGACACGGCCCAAGCTTTCACCATCAATGCCAGTGGTCCTGGGCTACTCGCGCAGGCAGCTGAACGCCGGGGCATAGTGTTATTACATGTTTCCACGGATTACGTTTTTTCCGGGGACAAACCAGTAGGAGACACATGGTCGGAACAAGATGCGTGTGAGCCGCGCTCGGTATACGGCAGCAGTAAACTGGCAGGTGAAAAACAGGTACTGGAACTCTGCAGCAAGGCATTGGTACTGAGAACGAGCTGGGTGTTCGGGCGTTACGGCAATAATTTCCCCAAAACCATGCTGAGGCTGGCGCGTGAACGCGACGAATTGCGAGTGGTGGGAGATCAGTGGGGCTGCCCAACGCATGCCGGTGATATCGCCTCGACTCTGGTCAAAGCTGCGCAGGCCATGTTAGTCGGGCATCTGCCTTCGGGCGTGTATCATTACGCAGGCACGCCAGTCTGTACCTGGTATGAGCTGGCCAGTTTTGTCGTAGAGTCCGCGTTTGCCGTTGGGCTACTGAGCCATAAACCGCGCATCGTGCCTATCGGCACCAGCGAATACCCTGTAGCCGCCGCACGCCCTGTCAATTCGGCACTGTGTTGCGACCAGCTCTGCAGTCTGTTGGGACTGGTCTTACCTGACTGGAAACCCGCCGTTTTATCTCTTTGCCAATACGAACAGCAACCATCATCACCCCCAAAAGACCTGTGTTGATGCAAGTCAATTTTGTGCGTAGAATCAATGCGTTCCTGCTTCATGCGACATTGCAAAGGTCATTAAAAGGTATAACTAGCCATGGATAGAAATACACTGAAATACATTGCTCTGCTCAGCGCTGGCGCTTGTATGAGCTCAGCCAATGCTGATGTAACTCCCAGCATTGATGTAAAAGAGAAATTTACCGACAACGTCTATTATCAGAATCATAACGAACAAGACAGCTGGATCACCACAGTCACGCCTGGCGTGACTGTAAAAATGAATCAAGGCGCTAATAAGTATGAGTTGGGCGCTAGTACCGAAGCAGGTTATTACTCAGTCGACAGCCGCAATGACTATACCGATTGGCTAGCCTACGGCAAAGCCGGGCTGGAATTTGACAGTAAAAATCATTTTGATGTGCGCGCAGGCTGGACGCACGGTCACGACGATATCGGTACCGGTCGCACTGAGGGCGACCTAAGGACACTTCCTTTCGCAATGCCTAGTCATCCTGATGAATACGACAAGACAGATCTGGATGTTAAGTACACGTTTGGTGCGAAAGATTCTCGTGGAAAACTGGTACTCCGCGATATTTATTCAGAACAAAATTACAC
>DAOMGA010000018.1:0-12325 GCA_035430085.1 Pseudomonadales bacterium | reverse complement strand
GGCGTGCGGCGGCCTGGGGCGGCGGTGGTGTGGTGCTGGTGTTTTTATTGTTGTGTGCATTTTTGTACTGGCGTGAAGAGTGGTCGTCACAGGAGTCGCCGACCACAAGACGCTATCGCCGATTGTGTCGCGCGTATGCCAGATGCGGAGTAGAGCGTTTGCCCGGACAAACGCCTTTACAATATGCGGAAACTATTTGTCTGGCGCGTTTACCGGGCGCGAATGATTTTCTGGCGTTATCGCAGCAGTATTATGATTGGCTATATGTTTATGCCGCGCCACAGCAGTTTACTGCGCAGGCTCGCCGGTTGTATTGGCGTGTATTGTGGTGGGTTTTCAAAGACCGCTATTTTCGCTTGTCTGAACGTTCCGAAAAAAACTGAGCTGGTAACGTTTGAGTTGTTCCACTTCCTGCAAGGCTTTGGTTTGGTCGCTACGCGGGTTAATAACCGGTAACGCGTGTTGTCCTTGTGGTGTATCGATGGTTGCTAGTGCCACGCTGCCGCGCTGCAGACGTTTGTGCATCTGTTGAAAATCTTGCAGGCTGTAAATATTGCTGATAAGAAAACTCAACAATAGTGCCATGCTGCTGATTCGCCACGCTATAGATACCGTATTCATTAACAACATGGCAGTGACTGCCCAGAATGGCAATGTGAGCGTGCCATAACGGCTAGCCAGCATTTGTTCATCGCCTAGTCCTGCGCGGGATAAAGAAACCAGAAGTGCGCTGCCGATAGAAAATAGTACGAGGGTTAGCATCAGGCTTTTTTGTCTGGTATGCAGGTTTTGCAAACTGATAATACCAATTGCCGCTAATCCGCTGAGTGTGGCGGTCAGCAAATTAAAACGTGCGACGAGATTACCGAGTAGCGCCAGGGTATTGCGTGCATGCCGCAACAATTCGCTGATATCCATTAATTGATAAACATCGGCATAGGTAGTGGAGTTATTGATAGTGGTATCAGTCGATAACAACAGTGTATTCACATAGGTGAACAAACCTGCGCTGGTCATAATCAGCCACGGCAGCAACAGCCATCGTTGGCGATGCCATAACAAGGGAATGATGGCGATCCAGTATGGCAAGCTGCCGCCAAAACTGACGGATGCAGCTACACCACAAAGGCTGGCAGCTATAAAAGCCAGCCAAATACTTTTTAAATAGTACATTGCAGAAAAACCGGTGAGTACAAACAGCAATGCCATTGGTATTTGTAACTGCCAACCCCAGAGCCAGTTTTGTGCCTGGCTCAGGCTGAATACCAGCAATGACAGTATCATTTTTTCGCTAATCGATAATGGTCGGGCTAAAAATGTGCCTGCCATTTTTTGCAATAAAAACCAGTTGATGAGCATGCAGACAAACCCGAACAGCACTTCAGCCAGTGTGTTCCAGTGAGTGAGTACCGCGAGTAGCAGCATCACCAATTTGGGTAAAAACAGAATGTGACCGTTATGGGGTTGCAGCAATGTTTGCCATTGCAGGCTACCTTGATAATACGCATCCAGCAGAGGCAGCAAATCCCACTGGTCGTGGTAGGGCACATCCAGATGCAGCGCCAGCACCAGCGCCAGTGTTACCAGCGGGGGTAACCAGTGCCAGGGCAGTAAGGTCAGTGATTTTTGCACACGCGTATCAACAGGTTTTTGCATCTTGGAATTTTTACATCTTGCGCGATTCATCTGCGCAAATCAATCCGGATGCATCAACCCGATTCTGCTAGTGCTGTGCTTGGGTGTGAGCAATTAAGTGTAACAGTCAGGTAGTGAGCTCGACGGTTTCTTCCAGCAGCGTTTCCAGCATTTCTTCAATAGCGAGATGCAGGTAAGCGAGTATCTGTTCTGTCAGCGCCAGTCGGGCATCGATAACCGTGCTTGCCAGATCAAACACTTGCCTTGCCAGTGCATCGGACGGCGTAATGCGTTCCTGCAAAATATCAGCAATGAGTGTTAACCATTCCTGCAGGGTGGGCTCGCTGCGCTGCATGTCGAGTAATGCGGGAATGTTTCTGCTGATGGAAGCGGCATGGGCGTGCATAAATTCGCTGGATACCGTCTGTTCCTGTTTGGCGCACTGCAACAGGAATTCAATTCGCATGCGCATGGCGTGGTCGATACTGTTTTCAACATCACGAAAACCACTATTGGCAATGTGTGTGCCCAGCCCGCGTAATTTGCCGAAGGTTTCTATCTGGTACAGGTGTGTGGTGAAAATAAATTCAAAGACCTCATGCCCGAGATAATGGTCAGCCATCTGTTCCGAGTAACTGCCAGAGCGCAGAATCCAGCGCCCGGTATGTCGGATCATGTTGAGGATTTTTTCCAGCAGATGTGAATGCAATTCAAAGTTATGCAACACATTATCTCTACGCCAGCCATACCCCACCACTTTCCATTCGCCAAGTATATTGTTCCACTCGTGTGGGTCGGCCACTTCTGTCAGCTCGTCCTGGCTATTGAGGAAGTGCAGACGGCCGTTGATTTTTCTGTGCAAAGACATCACTTGTTTATCAAACGAATCGTTGCCAGAGAGGATAGCCAGGCTACAGGCGCGGTGGCGCTGGATATCTGCCAGTAAATGAATCAATTGCTGGATGTGGTTGATGATGGACTGGTTGAGGCTGAAGCTGTCGAACACATGTTTCACCGGGCTGTCGCCTGAATCCATGATAGTCGAGGGGCTGACGTGCATCATTGAAGAAAGCTTCATCATGGAGAATTGCATGTTAGTACCCATCAGTGCTGGCTCTACTGGGTAAGTAAGCAAGATTGCTGCCATTCACAGCAGTTGACGCAAGCTGTGCAAAATCAGGCTTTCAGGTGGGTGAGTTGTTGCCAGATCAGAGACAAAATGGTGCAGGGTATGCCGTTACGCACCAAGCCCAGTCATGATCTGGCCCGGTTGCGGTTGATTGCCGTCATGTAGGCTCGATAAATACGATTTTGCCGGATGATAGCGGTTTATCATCCAGAGAATAACGGAATGCCACGTGACCGCTCCCCAACTGCTGTAAGGTCAGTGTGATGCAGTCGCCCGGTACAACCGGTTCCTGGAATTTCAATTTTTCAATGCGGCGGAAATAGTTCAGCGGATACCAGTCGGCACACTGACGTACTGCCAGGTCGAATTGCACCACGCCCGGCAGAATCGGGAGACCGGGAAAGTGGCCATCAAACAGAGAAGAATCTGCGGACAGTGAAATTTGCACGCGTTTACAGTCAGCGCTGTGTTCCAGCACTTGCAGGCTGTATCCGGCAGGGGGGCCAATAACGTTGTCAAACAGCCCGCTGAGGGCAGCCTGGGTTATTTTGCCCTGGGTGTCGGCGGGCAGCTCCTCCGGAAAGCGCCATTTGCGCGGCAATAGTATGCGTTCAAAATGTGCCAGCAAGTGTTCGCGCAACTGTTGATTGAGTGCGTGTTTACCTTGCGCCAGCAGCAAGTGTTTACCTTCCATCGTGAGTAAAACAACAGCACCTAACCTGCCGCTGGACTTTGGCAGTAGCAGGACATGAGCGGCTTCTACCAGCGGCGATGTCAGCAGATGTTGCTCCATGCTGGTCAGTGACAGTCGCTTCTCTTCGATCTTCACCAAACGGTCAGCGCGTCCGAGCAACTGGAAATTGCCGTCGGCTTGCAGGGTTGCGCGGTCACCCATTGCCAGAGGATTGCTTGAGCCAGTGAAGGGCGATTGCACCAACAGGTTCTGCTCGTCATCGGTGGTGATTTGCACCGACGGCAAGGGTTGCCATGGCGTATTGGCGCCATGTTCTTTTCCGGAGGTTTGGCAGCGCCACGCCACGCCGCCGGTTTCTGTGCTGCCCAGAATTTCGATCGGGGTATGTTGCAGTCTGGTTTGCCAGTCCTGCGCGGCTTCCAGTGGCAATAAACCGCCGGAGGAAAACACGGCGACGAGATGCGGTTGTGCTGCAGCCATATCAATAGCAGGTGGAAAGCGTTTGAGTTGCGATGGGCTGGATATCAACGCCACGGGTTTAAGCACTTCCGCAATCAGTTGTTCCGGATACTGGTGTGTGTGTGCAGCAAAAGCGCGCCCTGCACACAGTGGCCACAACAAACGAAACAATAATCCGTAAATATGTTGGTGCGACACAGTGGCGAGTATGGCGGTATTGTTGCCAAGCCTTTCACCCCACAAGGCTTCCAGTGTGCGGATTTCTGCATCCAGACAACGCAGTGTTTTGCGAATGGCTTTGGGTTCGCCTGTGCTGCCTGAAGTCAGTAATGTGATGCCCAGTGCGTCGATATCCAGTGTGTCAAAATCGGGCAGTGGTAACACATCGTCTGTTTGTTTCTGTGAGTTTGTTTCGCAGCAGGAAAACATTTCTTCACTGAGAAAAGCATCTGCCTGCTGCATCAGATCAGAGAGCGTTCCCGTCTGTGCATTCGGCGGCAGCAAGACTTCTTTACCTGCAGCGAGCAGGGCGAATAAACCCACGGCGAAGCGATAAGTGTCGTCATGCACGAGTAACCAGCGCTTTTCAGATCGTGAGATCAGGGAGTTGTGCAGTGTGTTTACCGCGTGCAAAAAATCGGCTTGCGTGTAACGGGTATCGGAATCCCACGCCACCAGGCATTCCGGATTGCCAGCTTGCAAAATAGTTGAAAGGCTGTGAATGGTCATAGTATTAATACAATCGTGGCGTTAATTTGGTGTGCGTGCTTTTACGCGCAAACGCACCAGATATTCCACAGCAAATAACAGTCCGAGTAACAGGTAGGCGATCAGCCCGTTGTAGAGTGTCCATGTCGCCATGCTGGTAAATAATGCGGTGTACAGCGAGATACTGCCGTTCAATATAAAAAATCCGCACCACACGATGGTGACTTTGCGCGTGTAGGCAATAGCGGTGTCGCTGAATGTTCCCGGCTCTTGTAAACGCGCGAAGCGTTCGATCATCGAGGGTGGATGGCGCAAGGTGCTGGCAAAGCCGATCAGGCAAGTAAAGTTGATCACCACAGGAATCAGCTTCAGTGCGCCGGCCTGATTAAGAAAAACAGAGGCCAAGGCACAGGCAATGGCGAGCAACATGGCGGGGTAGAGTGAATGCCGCAATTCTGCGGTGAGTTTTTTTTGTAACAACACTAAACGCAGCAGCAACAGTACGGCGATAGCCAGAACTACCCATTTGGGCGGGAAATGCAGCAAACCGAAATACACCAGCACCGGGTACACCAGTGCCAGTAAAGCCAATAGTGCAGTAGGCACGTGCTTCAGGCTGGTGTGCCAGCCAGTGGTGTTCCTGCCAACAATGTTATGACGACATCGATAACATCATTGACGGTGCGTGCTGTCTTGAATTCATCTGGCCCGATTTTGGCGCCGATCAAATCCTGTACGTGAATGACGAGATCCACCGCGTCGATGCTGTCCAGATCAAGATCGGTATAAAGATTGGCATCCAGTGTTATGCGGTCTTTTGAGATTTCAAAATTATCAAAAAGAATCTGTTGCAGTTGCTGGTAAATTTCGTCACGTGTCATGGTAAAAAAATCCTTGATGGTTAATCAGGTGCGTTGGGCTTCGATGAAATTTTTCAATGCAGTCACGGAAGCAAAATGCTTGCGGGTGTCCTCTGAATTGGCATCCAGCTTGATCTGGTATTTTTTCTGGATGTGCAGGCCGAGCTCCAGTGCGTCGATGGAATCCAGCCCGAGACCGTCCACAAACAGGGGGGCGTCGCTATCGATATCCTCCGGTGTCAGGTCTTCCAGATCGAGGCAATCGATAATCAGGTGTTTCAGTTCCAGGGCAAGATCAGGCATGCAGCAATTTCTCTTTATAAAACTCGAGCCAATAACGGTTGAGTTGGCGGGTTGCCAATGAAGGCGGTGCTTTCGGGTCAACGACAGCGCTAACTGCCATAGGCGAAAGGATCTCGACCGTAAACTGCGGTCGGCGAGCGGGTATTTTATACCAAGCTTCACCCCTGAGCAGCGTAGGGGGATTGCAGGTGATGAGAACGGGCAGGACATCCACGCCACAGCGCACAGCCAGATTGGCGGCACCGCGCTGGAAAACCGGATCTTCTCCCGGTGTGCTGCGCGTCCCTTCCGGGAAGACAATCAGTGGGAAGCCGGCAGCCATGCTCTCGCTGCAGCGCTGGATCATGGTTTCGCCTTCACTGTTATCGGTGTAGCCAGTGGCGCGGATCACGCCACTGACTGCGCTCCGCCGCAATGAACCCTTCACCACGCAATCGCAATCGGGTAGCAGGGAGATCAGGATCACCACGTCCAGTAGCGAAGGGTGGTTGGCAATCACCAGTTTGCCGGTGGCGTGCTGCAGGTTTTCGCGACCCTTGATGGTCAGTGTCATCAAACCGAGTTTCTGCATCTGCCAGAGATAAAAACGGAAGGTGTGATGGATGAGCCGTCGCGCGCGGGCATTTTTTTCTTCGGGCGTGTGGCCGAGTAGACGTGTGATCGGCAGGGCGGTGATGGCGAGCAGAAAGCCGCCGCCGAATAAAAAGCTGAAGCAGTGTCCCGTGGCGAGTACGCGCCACAGCCAATCCAGTTTTGCTTTGATGTCAGACATAACCGTCATAACCACGAGCACTGCCAGTGGTTTCGCTCACCTTGCAGCAACATATCCTGCGTCGAACTGTTCAGCCAGCGTAGCAATGCGAGGCCGGATGAGCCGCCTGTATTGCTGGTTGTGTCGACAGGAGTTGAGGACGATTGCAGCTGCCAGTCGCGCCCTGTACCGGGTCTGCCCAGCCGCAGTGCTAATCCCAACAAGGCGCTGTAGTCATTGCCGGCAAATGCCTTGTACGCATCGGGCAGCGGTTCTTCGGCGTACACCACCATCACCTCCTCATGCCGCTGCAATTGTCCGATGGCTTCAATCAGTGCCATGGGCAAAGTGTCCAGACCGGCGGCAATGGCGGTGGAAGGCGCGGTATTGCCGGTGGCAATCGAATACAGACCGGAAGCGGTGTTGTGTACCGACAAGCTGAATGCCATGGGTGACAGCGGCTCGTTTTGTGCCAGATCACTCAGTAAACCGAAGGTGCGATGGATTTCCCCGTGGCGGGAAGCAAATACTGTGGGCAGATTATGTTTTTCGCCAGCGCAGGAATAAGCAGCCGCCAGCGATAAACGCGACAGTCGCGACAAACGTCGCCGTTGCATGGCGGGAATGAAGTCGACTGGTGGGCTATCCGGTGCAGCGGCAATAGGTCGCGTGCCGTCTGCCCAGGCTTGCCATTCTTCGGGTGTGGATATGCCAGGTGTCCACGCAGACCAGCCCAGCAGTGAAGCTGTTATTTTCATTGGTTTTGCAGGGCGATGATCAACTCGCCTTCCAGCAGTTTTTGTTGATCAACTGCTATGTTGAAGTGGTAATTCAAGCCTTGTGGCAGATCAGCCAGTTTTTCCGCTGTGACAGTCAGATCGGCAGCCAGTGTATCCAGCCGGCCAACATGCCAGCGCACGTCAGTCAGCACTGCGATCATGCCGCCACGCGGGGAAACTGCATGATCGTGCTGTCGTGCCAGTAAACTGCCGTGTGCAGCGACGGCTTGCGCGGCGTACTCAATGCCAGTCTGCACGGATAATTGATTGTTGTGGCGCAGGGGGTTGGCAAGATCACGGTGGCTGTTTGCGCTGCAAACAATGCGTGTCTCATCAAACGATTCTACGCAGTCCAGCAGGCACATGGTGCCTGTGTGCGGAATCAGGGATTGGATGTCGGGCATAAATACAAAAACGTCAATGCTGGCAGGCGACCATTATAAGCATGATAATTGCGCGGATTATTGAATGCCGCAGCAAGGATCTTCATGCAGTTCTCGATCACAACGGATCATCCAGCCCTGCCGGGGCATTTTCCCGGTAACCCGATGGTGCCCGGTGTGGTGATACTGGATCATATTCTGGATACAGTGGCTGCTGCTCTGCCTGCTTATCGCGTTACCGGTATTCGCAAACTCAAATTCTTGCGCCCGTTGGCAGCCACAGTGTGCGATGTACAACTGGCAGATGTGCGTGAGGGACGTGTGCGCTTTGAATGCCTGCAGGCAGGTGAGCGCATTGCGGAAGGTAGCCTGTTGTTGGAAGCTTGTGATTTTCTGATGGCTGCTCCATGAAAAAGATATTAATCGTCTCCTGGTCACAGACCGGCCAGTTAGCTGATTTAGTAAAAGCTGTTGCGGAGCCGCTGTTGGCAGCTTCTGACATTGAAGTAGTTTTTGAAAACTTACAGCCGGTACAACCGTATCCATTCCCGTGGCCATTCCTGCATTTTTTTAATACGTTTCCCGAAACGGTTTATGAAGAGCCGCAGCCGTTACAACCTTTGCAAATTAATGCTTCAGAATCATTTGATCTGGTGATTCTGGCTTATCAAGTCTGGTTTCTGTCGCCTGCCCAACCCATGATGGCATTCCTGCACAGTGCTGAAGCGGCGCGTTTGCTAAAAGATACGCCGGTGATGACGTTAATTGCCTGCCGCAATATGTGGTTGATGGCGCAAGAAGTCATGAAGAGCAAACTGACTGCACTCGGTGCGAGGTTGATCGATAACGCTGTGCTGGTAGATCGCGCCCATCCCGCTGCCACGTTTATTTCCACACCGATGTGGATGTTGACGGGCAAACGCGGTCCGTTCTTGCGTGGTCTGGTTCCAGCCGCGGGAATTTCGGCAGAAAATATTCAGGCTGCCAGACGTTTCGGTGTGGCTATCGCGCAGCAATTGCCAACGCGAAATCGTGATAGCCGTGAACCGATGCTGGAAAACTTGCAGGCGGTGGCTGTCAATGAACGGCTCATCGCGTCTGAAAAAATTGCCAGGCGCAGTTTCATGATCTGGGGAAAGTTATTGCGTGGTATTGGTGCGCCTTCTTCGCCACTGCGTCGCGTAGTGTTATGTCTGTATATTGTATTTCTGTTGTTGATGATTCTGACGGTAGTGCCGGTGTCCGCACTGGTTAAACGTATGTTCTCACCGTTTGCGCGAGCGCGCATTACACAGCAGCGCCGTTATTTTGCGCTGCCCTCCGGAGAAAACTGATTCCCATGATTAATTGTTATGACGATTAAAACTGCATGACCGAGGTTGTTTATATCACCGCGACGGGCGCTTTTTTGCCGCACGCACCCATAGCCAATGACGACATGGAGCGCATTCTCGGGCAAGTGGGCGAAAAGCCCTCGCGTGCACGCCGTACTATTTTGCGCAGTAATGGCATCACCAGTCGCCATTATGCAGTGGATGCCACTACGCTGGAAAATACGCACAGCAATGCACAATTGGCAGCGGAAGCGGTGCGTGCATTGCATGCAGCAGCGGAAAAAATAGATTGCCTCGCGTGTGGCACATCCATTGCCGATCAATTGATGCCGGGTCATGCCAGCATGGTGCAAGGCGAACTGGGATTGCCCGCTTGTGATGTACTGAGTGCAGGCGGTGTGTGCGTTGCCGGTATGACGGCGCTGAAATACGCGGTGAATGCCGTGCGCACGGGTGACGCCTGTTATGCGGTAGCAACCGGTTCCGAGTTGTCTTCCGCGAGCATGCAAGCCAAAAACTTTGCTGCCGAAATGGCAAGCCGGGTAGCAGCGTTGGATAAACAACCTGAGCTGGCGTTTGAAAAAGATTTTCTGCGCTGGATGTTGTCCGACGGTGCTGGCGCTGTTTTGCTCGAAAACACACCGCGTAGCAACGGTATTTCACTGCGCGTGGACTGGATCGATATTCTTTCCTACGCCGGCGAGATGGAAACCTGCATGTATGCCGGCGCGGTCAAGCAGATTGATGGCCGGTTGCGCGGTTGGCAACATGACAGTGCGCTGCAGGGCGAGAGCGACTCGGTGATGGCAGTGAAGCAGGATGTGAAATTGCTCAACGAGCAAATTATTCATTACACGGTAGAAAAACCGTTGCAGACGTTAATCAAAAAACGTGGCCTGACGGCAGAGGCCATTGATTATTTCTTGCCGCACTATTCGTCATTGTTTTTTCGTGACAAAGTGCATGCCGGTTTGCAGCGTGCAGGATTGGATATTCCGCTGTCATGCTGGTTTACCAACCTGACCAGTAAAGGCAATACCGGTTCGGCTTCTATCTACATCATGCTCGATGAACTATTCCGTTCAGGAAAACTGCAGCCCGGTGAGAAGTTATTGTGTTACATCCCTGAAAGTGGGCGTTTTTCCACAGCGTTCATGCATCTGACTGTGGTGTAACGCAGTTATGGATAAAAAGCAGCATGGATAAGGCACACGTACCACAGGACAACAGTCATACTTACGGCGGACATCGCAAGTTGATGTACGCTACCGATGAGAGTGGCGAATTTGTCGGTGTGCCATCGACAGGTTGGGAAGCTGAAACGATAGCGACAGATTCTGCACTGGATTTATTACAGCAACAGCAAGCCGAAGCCTGGCAGCGTGCGCAGCGCGGCGAAACCTCTGCGCTGGAATATTACATGGTATATCGCCGCATGGATGTTGCCTTGTTGTCGCAAACCAGCGGCGTATTCCAGTGGCGTATCCGTCGCCATTTTAAACCTGTGATTTATGCGCGCTTGTCTGATCGCTTGTTGCAGCGTTACGGCGAAGCTTTGGGTCTGGATATCGCCGTGCTTAAAACATTGACGGAAAGACCATGAGCGATTTTACGCATCAACAATCGGCGCATTGTGAAAGCGGTGTGATGTCTTCGTTATTGACGCATCATGGTTTGCCGATGAGCGAGCCAATGGCATTTGGATTGTCTGCTGCTTTGAGCTTCGCGTTGATTCCGTTTGTGAAACTGTCCGGTTTGCCATTGATCGCCTACCGTATGCCACCGCGTGCCATTATCAAAGGCTTGCAAAAATCTACCGGCCTGAAAATGCAGTTCCAGACGTTTCGTGATGCCAGTCGTGGCATGGATGCGCTGGACGCTATGCTCGATCAAGGTCGTGTCGTCGGTTTGCAAACATCTGTGTTCTGGTTGCCATATTTTCCTGAAGGGATGCGTTTTCATTTCAATGCACACAATTTGATGGTGTACGGACGTGAGGGTGATGATTACCTGATCAGTGATCCGGTATTTGAAACACCGATGCGCTGTGATCGAGCTTCGCTGATGAAAGCGCGGTTTGCCAAAGGTGCATTGGCCGCGAAAGGTTTGATGTACTTTCCTGAATATGTTCCCGCTACGATTGACTATAAAAAACAGATTCCGTTGGCGATTGGACGCAATATAAAAATCATGATCAAAGCGCCGTTCCCGTTTATCGGTATACGCGGCATCCGTCGTATGGGGCAGCAATTAATCAAACTGGAACGTGATGCCGCGCAACGTGAACATTATTTACCCTTGTACCTCGGGCATATCGTGCGTATGCAGGAAGAAATCGGCACTGGCGGAGCCGGTTTCCGTTTTATCTACGCGGCCTTTTTGCGTGAATCATCAAAGTTACTGGACAGTGTGCCGCTAAAAGAAGCGGCGACAGCGATGACAGAAGCGGGCGATCACTGGCGCTTGTTTGCACTGCGCGCCAGTAAAATGTGTAAAGGCCGCGAAAAAATGGACGCTGCATTGCTGAATGACATTCTCAATGGCTGTGCGGATCGTGAAGTGTTGGCCTGGAAACAGTTGGAAAGTATCAAATTTTCCTGACCGGTAATTGTTTTACAGAAGCATGCTATTTTTTTGAGTGATGTTGGGCCAGCGGTGAAAAAAGTAAAGCGCATACCATGCCGATGCTCACCACAATGCCGAAAGAACGAATAGCTGCTGTTGCGCTCAGTGCCAATAAGCCGAAGGATAATAATGTAGTGGCGGTAGATAAAATCACTGCCAGCATGGTGGCATCACGATGCGTGTGGCTTTCGGCAAAAAAGATGCTGTAGTCGATACCCACGCCCAATACCAGTAACAAGGCCAGCACATGAAACAGATTAATGTCTGCGCCGGCATAACCCAGTAATCCCAATGTGAACCAGGCTGCGAGTGCCGGTGCCAGCATGACGCGCCACGCTTGCGCGGGGCGATAACGCCAACACAGCAACGCGGCAATCACAGCATACGCCAACAGCATCATTACGCCGGTTTTTTCACGATAATGTTTAAACATCGCGGAAATATCTGCTACCGGATCCATCCAGTGCACGCCGTCATGTGTCGCAGCATATTTTTCCAGTTCAGCTGGCACAGTGTTTCCATTCACAAAACCAGTGGTAATCCAGCCGCGTTCTGTCTGCGCTAGCTGGAAGCGTTCCAGTTGTGCATTGATTGGTGAGGCGAGTAATGCCTCCGGTGCAAGCCATTGTGTTGGTGTTTGTTGAAACGGTTTTTCAGCGCGCTCT
>DAOMGA010000017.1:0-12398 GCA_035430085.1 Pseudomonadales bacterium | reverse complement strand
GGTACGGTGCCGACTGGGACGGGTGAGTTGCGGATAATCCATTCGCGCGTTTCATGAATGTTTTTGCCGGTGGACAAATCCATCATGGTGTCTGCGCCCCAGCGGATGCCCCACGTCAGTTTCGCGACTTCTTCTTCTATGGATGAGCCCAGAGCAGAGTTGCCGATATTGCCGTTAATTTTCACCAGAAAATTGCGACCGATAATCATCGGCTCGAGTTCGGTGTGATTGATATTGGCAGGAATAATAGCGCGGCCGCGTGCAATTTCTTCGCGCACAAATTCGGCAGTAATTTCTTTTGGTATTGCCGCGCCGAAAGATTGGCCTTCATGTTGATAATCCAGCGCATGCGCTTCAGTCAGTTGAGCGCGCTTCATATTTTCGCGAATCGCAATGTATTCCATTTCCGGTGTGATGATGCCCTTTCTGGCGTAGTGCATCTGCGAAACATTCTGGCCGGCTTTGGCGCGGCGCGGCACACGCAAGTGACGGAAGCGCAAATGTGCCAGGTTGCTGTCGTCGAGGCGTTCTTGCGTGTATGCCGAGCTGGAACCGTCGAGCAACTCCGTATCGTCACGTTCGAGTATCCATGCACTGCGCACATCGGCCAGGCCTTTGCGCACATCAATAGTTGCTGCAGGGTCGGTGTAAGGGCCAGACGTGTCATACACGCGAATGGAGGCATTTTTTTCCACGCCGTTTGCCAGCGGCGTATCGGTCAGTGTGATCTCGCGCATCGGCACGCGAATATCCGGCCTGCTGCCTTCTACATAAATCTTGTGCGAGCCGGGCAATGGCGCGACAGAAGCCGAATCCACTTGCGCGGTGTCAGACAGATTGGTTTCTGCAAGATTATTTTTACTCATAAGGGAATCTCCGGTGTAACTGTTTTGCCAAAAGCAAAAAAATGATTGAGGGGTCCGTTTCCAGGCCAGGATTGATTCGCTGCCGCACGCAAGGCTTGTTGCACAAATTGCCGCGCGTATTGCACGGCCTCTGGCAGTGAAAAACCGTGCGCGATAAAACTGGCAATGGCGGCGCTGAGCGTACATCCGGTGCCGTGATGGTTGGTTGTTTCAACGCGTGGTGCTGTCAAGTGTTCAATGTCGTGACTGATAAACACATCCGTACAGAATCGTGCATCGCCTGCTATTGCCAGTTCGCTGTCGCCACCGGTGACCAGTAGAGCCACGCCAGTGTCTCTGGACCACGCCAGCAGCGCCGGTTCATCTGCTTCGTCAAATAATTCACGTGTTTCCTGGCGATTGGGCGTAATGATGGTTGCACGTGGCAACAGCCTTTCACGCAAGACCTGCACGCCTGCGTTGTCCAGCAATGCCGCACCGCTGGTCGAACGTATGACGGTATCCAGCACCAGTGGGATGTGTGGATGCGCGGAAAGAATATCCGCCACAACATGGGCAAGCTCCGCATTGCCCAGCATGCCGATCTTGATGGCAGTCGGATGGTAGGCGAGTGCAGCTTCGATCTGGTCGGTCAGTTGCCCGGCGGTAACTGGCCACACTGACTGCACACCTGCCGGGTTCTGCGCGGTGAGTGCAGTGATGGCGGTCATACCGTAGGTACCACAAGCACTGATAGTTTTGATATCGGCCTGAATACCCGCGCCGCTGCTGGTATCGGAACCTGCAATGCTGAGTACTATGGGGGGGGCAAAAGTAGCTGCAGTCACAAGAAACCTCGTGGCGCGGCAAGCAGGGTACAGAAATGCTGCTTTCCTACGCCGGCATTATCCGGATCAGGTTTGCGGGTATATCTCAGCTGGGTGGCAAATATAAATTGACCAAGCCACCAAGCACCCCGAGCAAGAGGGGTCAGTGTAGGGTGGGCTGCTTATAGTGTCTACCATAGACATGATTGCTACGTAGACATACAGGCGTAGCGGTTTTTCCTTACCAGCGCTTTGCGCACAGGACAGTCCAATTTGCTAGACTGCGGCGACTTCTGATTCGTGTTCTTCTGGAGATTTTATGCGGCATTTTTTACGGGCAAGTGCAGTGGCGGGTGTGTGCGCTGTCCTGATGTCTCCGGTTAATGCAGAAACTTTGCAGGAAGTTTATCAATTGGCTCGCCAGAATGACGCCTTGTTAAAAGCACAAGCAGCTTCGGCTGCGGCGGGTCGCGAATCAGCCAATATCTACCGTTCAGCACTGTTGCCGCAGGCGGAGTTGGGGGCGAGCAAGTACAAATCTGATATGGATCTGGGCGGTTATCGGTGTACAGCCCTGAAAGGTAACTGTAATAACGTGGAAACAGATACGACTCGAACAGCTGTGAGCGTTTCCCAGAGTATCCTGAATATGGAAGCGTGGTATGACTTCCAGCAAGGCAAGAAGTTGACCGAGCAAGCAGATGCCCAGTATGTGGCGGATGAAATGGAATTGCTGGTACGCGTGACAGAAACATACATTCGGGTGCTGCGTGCTATCGATAATTATCAAACAGCTCTGGCGCAGGAAAAAGCCATTGAGCGCCAATTGGAACAGACGAAACAACGATTTGATGTCGGTTTGATTGCCATTACTGATGTTCAGGAATCACAGGCGACTTACGATAGTGCGCACGTTGAAACACTAAGCGCGTTGGGCAATATTGGTATTGCCTTTGAAGCGGTGCAAGTGCTGACGGGCCAGCCACTGGAAAAAATTGCACCGCTGTCAGATGGCTTGCCGGTAAAAATGCCCCAGCCTGAAGCGCAAGCTGAATGGGAGCGTCTGGCGCTGGAAAATAATCCTGATCTCGCCGTGTCAGCTCTTTCCGTTGATGCTGCCCGCGAAAATGCCAAAGCACGTAAAGCTGCACACTTGCCGACCATTTATGGCACTTTTGAACATAGCAATGAAGATGGCTCAATAGACTACAACCCTGGTAGCGTAAATGATGATCAGGATGGAAATGTCGTAGCGCTTAACTTGCGTGTTCCGTTATATAGCGGTGGTGGTATCAGTGCGTCGCAGCGCCGGGCATCACAACAACAAATTGCTGCTGAAGAGACTTTTACCAATAACCAGCGCAATGCCGTGCAAGGTGCGCGCTCGTATTACTTGGCGGTGACAACAGATATCCAGCGTGTGGCGGCACAACAACAGGCGATTGTTTCTGCGCAAAGTGCGCTGGATGCTACACAAGCCGGTTATGAAGTAGGCACGCGTAATATTGTCGATGTTCTGGATGCGGAGCAACGCTTGTACAGAGCAAAATTTCTTTATGCCAATGCGCGCTACCAGTATATTCTTAATACTTTGCGTTTATTGCAAACGGCTGGAACATTGTCGGATGACAACGTTCTAAAATTGAACCAGTGGCTGCAGCCTGAAAAGAGCTACAGTCGGGCGCAGTTTAATTAATGCGATTACTCAATCTCGCGGTTGTGAGCAGCGATTATAGTAATCCTGCAAAATAATACAGGCGGCTTCCGAGTCGACAGTGTCGCGTCCGAAATCTGTGCTGCGCTGTGATTCACGTCGTTGTTGTTTTGCAGCAAAGCTAGTCAGGCGTTCGTCTATCAACTCGACTGTAATATTGAAGCGCCCATGCAATTGCCGCGCAAACTTTTGAGCGCGCGCAGACATCGGGCTTTCAGTGCCATCCATATTTAGCGGCAATCCGACCAACAGCAAGCCCGGCTGCCATTCTTTTAACAGTTTTTCTATGGCAGACCAGTCTGGTGTGCCGTCGTGCGCACGGATGATGCCTGCCGGATTGCTGCTGTTAATCAGAAGCTGACCGACGGCGACGCCGATATGACGCAGGCCATAATCAAAGGCGATTATTGACTTGATAGTACATCCCCTTTCTCAAATTTCCATGTGCGGATAATTTCGAGTTGGTCGACGTCCTTGCGTAATTCCGGTGGAAATGGCGCATAGGGAGCTGCAAGGCGCACAATGCGAATAGCCGCGTCATCAAGCACACGCTGTCCTGAAGACTGTAGTATTTCGACATTGTATATAGTGCCATCGGGCAATAGAGAAACCATCAACCGCAGTTGCCCGTATATTTTCTGTTTTCGGGCTTCATTGGGATAATTAAGGTTGCCGATCAGCTCAATTCTTTCCTGCCATAAATTCAGATATTCCGCGTCAATACTGGCTCGTGTCGCAACCGATGTTATAGTTTTTATGCGAGGGCGTTTTGCATACGCTTGCCGCTGTTGCGCCAATTTGGCCTGCAGGCTGGAAATTTCACTGTTCGAGACAGTTTCTTCTTCATCTTGCCCGCTACTTTCCTGTTGCCTCTCTTTATCTTTGATGTCTTTTTTCTTCTCGATTTTTAATTTGGATTTCCCGCTAGTAGTAATAATTTGCTCGTCATTGGCGTTCTCGCTGACGGCTTTGCGTTTTTGCTGGTCCGGATTAACTTCTCGGATAGCTGTATCAGCAAAATCCGCACGTTTGTCCGTAGTTTGCTCGGCTTTTTTCTCGAGTGTTCCGCTGGCTTCCTGATGGTGTTGCGCCAGATAGTCCGCAGAGTCTGGTGCTTTTTTCTCGGAGTGTTGTGCAAGTGTTACTTCCAGTGTCGGTGGAATTCTGTTGTGGCTATATATGGAAAAGCTCACGCCAAGAATAATAATGGCGTGAATAATGAAGGCAATGAATGCAGTAAATGCGAGGCGATCCCTTGTGCTGACTACAGTGCTGCCGCTGGTATTGGTTTCAAGGTTTGCTAGTGGCAGTTTTTTCTGACGCCGAACGGTTTTTTTCACAAGCTGCTGCCCTGATCTCGCGCATCCAGTCTGTTTTCCAGGGCTGCAATAAATCGTGCAGCCAAAGACTGTCCGGTAGCGGCTTCTATTTCCCGTAAGCATGTCGGGCTGGTGACGTTGATTTCTGTTAATCGGTCACCGATGACATCGAGGCCAACAAAATACAGACCGCGTTCTAGCAATGCGGGTGCTACCTGTTCGGCAATCCAGCGATCACTGTCTGTGAGCGGTCGAACTTCCCCGCGGCCGCCTGCGGCAAGATTGCCGCGATTTTCGCCGCCCACGGGAATCCGCGCCAGACAATGAGAAACCGGCTCTCCGTTAATCAGCAGAATACGTTTGTCACCTTCAGCGATGGCAGGAAGGAATTTTTGCACCATGATGGGGTGCTTACCGTGTCCTGTGAGGGTCTCAATTATCACACCGAGATTGCCGTCACCGGGTTTAACCCGGAATATCGAGCTACCGCCCATACCATCCAGCGGTTTGAAAATAACGTCGCCGTGCTGTTGCTGGAACGCACGCAACGCGCCAGCATTGCTGCTCACTAACAGTTCAGGCGAACATTGCGGGAAGCGTGCGGCAAACAGTTTTTCATTGCAGTCCCTCAGGCTGGCGGGATTATTGGCTACGAGCACGCCATCGGCTTCAGCCAGCTCCAGCAAATAGGTGGCGTAAATGTAATCCATGTCGAAAGGAGGATCCTTACGCATCAGGATAATGTCCAGCGTATCCAGTGGGCATTCGGTGGGATGTTCTAATCGGTAAAAACAGGCGGGGTCTCGAAATACCTGCAGGGGGTGCAAAATTCCGCGTGCTTTCCCATCTCGCAATAGCAGATGGGAAAGCTCCATGTAGAACAAGTCAAATCCTGCGTCCTGCGCAGCCCACAGCATTGCCAGAGTGGTGTCTTTCTTGTAATTGACGGACTGAACAGGATCCATCACCACTGCCAGTTTACGCTTTGATCCTGATTTCATTGGTGATGCCTTATTGCCAAAAGTGGCGCAGCTGCATGGTGTGGCGGTTGCCAGTTGTCCCTGATTTCTATATAAAGACTCAGCACCTGACAGAATAAACAAGGTAACTGAGTAACGGAGTAAATTAAGGACTCCTACAGTTCAAAGCAAGACCGGTTCACAGTTTTAAAACAGTAATATCCTGATGTTTCTGGGAGTTATGGATTACTCCTGAAAACTGTGTTAAAAGTTGCCAAGGCCTTCCAATGGCCGGGCTGGAAAACCTTACAGGTACTCCAAGACAAGAATCAACTGGTTGGCGCGGCGTATTGTTTGATATCGCGACCGACAGATAGAAGGGCTAAACATGGCTGAGAAGTTTGAAGACCTGACCATTATGATTATTGATGACAGCAAGACGATCCGGCGAACAGCCGAGACCTTGCTGGAGAAGGCTGGTTGTAAAGTGGTCACCGCTACCGATGGGTTCGATGCATTGGCCAAGATCGCAGACACCCGCCCGGATCTGATTTTCGTGGATATCATGATGCCGCGTCTGGACGGTTACCAGACTTGTGCTCTTATCAAGAACAACAGTGAATTCAAGAGTACGCCTGTCATTATGCTGTCGTCTAAAGACGGTTTGTTTGACAAAGCCAAGGGGCGTATCGTGGGCTCAGATCAATATCTGACCAAGCCGTTTAGTAAAAATGAATTATTGGCAGCCATCGAACAGCATACTCACATCAGTGCTCCGGTTGGCAGTTGAGGCGTATCGTAAAAATTTGGAAGTTTATTAAGCTTCTGCAAGATTGAGGAACAACATGGCTAGTGTATTGATTGTTGATGATTCGCCCACTGAAACATACAAGATGGAAACCATTTTGGTAAAAGATGGGTTTCAAGTGTTCAAAGCGGACAATGGCGTAGATGGTGTGGCGGCCGCTAAAAAGCATTTGCCTGATCTGGTGTTGATGGACGTGGTCATGCCTGGATTGAACGGATTTCAGGCAACCCGACAATTGACACAAGCGAAGGAAACCGCACATATCCCCGTGATTATCGTCACTACAAAAGATCAGCAAACCGATAAATTGTGGGGCAAACGCCAAGGTGCAAAAGGATATCTGGTTAAGCCAATCGACGAGAAGAAGCTGCTCGACTCCGTTCGGCAAGTCATGGGTGGTGCGATCCTTTTCTAGGTCGCGAGGAGTAATGGAATGACGGCATCGGTACAGGCTTTCAATATTCTTCAGGATGTCGCTGTTAATGCGCGACGGACTGCCAAGGGTTTGCCTGCCCAGATGGATATCAAGCCGCACTGGAGTGGAATCGGTTTCGTGCTGTTTGGTCGCCGTTTTGTGGCGCCGATTGGTGAAGTGGCGGAAATGCTCGAGGTGCCGCATTACACCAGGATGCCCGGTGTCCAAGGGTGGATACGGGGTCTGGCCAATGTGCGTGGGCGTTTGCTGCCCATGATCGATCTGGCAGCTTTTCTTGGCGGACGACTTGATGCTCCGCGCCGTAATCGCCGTGTGCTGGTGGTAGAAAGTATGGATAACTACAGCGGCTTGTTGGTGGAAGGTGTTTTGGGTATGCAGCATTTTCCTGTAGACAGTTATGTTCCGGAGATGGTCGATATCCAGCATGAAGCCATGGTGCCTTTCTTGCAGGGCAGTTTTCGGGAAGACAACGGACGCGACTGGGTGGTATTCAGTCCGTCATTGTTAGTGCGTAGTGAACAATTTTTTCAAGCCGCCCTGGCGAGTTAGTGTGCAGGCGTAGTTTGAATGGATTGATGGTTAAACAGTGATTTTCAATACAAATAAAACAGGGTTTTAGTCAAAAAGGGGTTGGATTTAGCTATGAGCAAACAAACAAGTGTGGCCGCCAGCTTGCGGTCAAATCCTACATTGGCGTTGCTTATCGCTATTTTGGCGATATCTCTGTCCGCAGTGGTGTTCGCTGTATTCAAGATCCAGCAGAATAATGCCGAGGTGCAGAGATTCCTCAAACAAAGCGATGATTTGCGATCAGCCAACTATCGCCTGGTTGATGCTATGCGTGCAGCTATTGGCGGCAGTGAACTCAGTTTTGACGAAATGAATGAAACACTGACGGATATGAATCAGCAATGGGCTGAACTTGATAGTGTTCAAAACAAACACGTGCTTGATGCCTTGCAGGAACCGATGGCAACGGTGAGGGACGTTTGGGGCAGAATCAAACTGAATACCGAGACGGTATTTAAAAATAAAGAAACAGTACTGATCGTTCATGATGTAGCTTCAAGACTGAACCAGACTGTTCCGCAGCTACAAGAGCAATACGACACAATCCTCGAGGGTCTGATCCAGAGTGGAGCTTCGGCAAGTCTGGTGGCAGAAGCGAGGGCGCAATCATGGCGCGCAGAACGTATCGCGCGAAATATGGATAAATTACGTGCTGGTGGAGATGATGCGCAAGACGCAGCGGTTCAATTCAGTGAAGACGTAGTGATGTTCGGGCGGGTACTACACGGTATGCAGCAAGGTGACCGTGACCTGGGTATTGAACGAGTATCTGCTGCTGATGTTGTTCAGTCTCTCAATGAAGTAGCTGGTCTTTTCAAATTTGTAAATGATTCTGTTAGTAGCATTGCAAATGCCAAAGAAGCGTTTGCTGGTACGCGTCAGGCCGCAGATAGCGTGTTGCTTTCTGATGCTTCAGCGTTATTGCTGGAACTGTCTGCAGTCAGTAATGCGGCATCTGAATTGCCAGATGCTAGAAAATGGAACGCAGCTTTTCTTGGTTCGGCGGGTATTTCACTGTTTGTCATGATCGCTATTGCCATTATGCAATTGCGTGCTGGCGGTAGCCGTTTGCATGTGCAGGAATCAGAAAACGAACGCAACCAGACAGCTATTTTGCGCTTACTCGATGAACTCGCTGACCTCGCTGACGGTGACCTGACAACTACTGCGACGGTATCCGAAGATTTTACCGGTGCGATTGCAGACTCTATCAATTTCACTATTGACCAACTCCGCGTACTGGTTTCGCGAATCAACGACACGGCGGTACGTGTATCGTCTGCTGCACAAGAAACGCAAGGCACCGCACTGCATCTCGCGGAAGCATCCGACCACCAGGCGCAGGAAATTGCTGGCGCCTCTGCTGCGGTAAATGAAATGGCGGTAACGATTGACCAGGTATCTGCCAACGCTGCTGAATCAGCTGCGGTAGCCGAGAGATCGGTATCCATCGCCAACAAAGGCGCTGAAGTGGTACAGAACACGATTCAGGGCATGGATAACATTCGTGACCAGATCCAGGAAACCTCAAAACGTATCAAGCGTCTCGGTGAATCATCACAGGAAATCGGTGACATCGTATCGTTGATCAACGACATTGCTGACCAGACCAACATTCTCGCCTTGAACGCCGCGATTCAGGCATCGATGGCCGGTGATGCAGGTCGAGGCTTCGCGGTGGTAGCGGATGAGGTTCAGCGTCTTGCGGAGCGTTCATCAGCGGCAACCAAACAGATTGAAGCGCTGGTAAAAACTATCCAGACGGATACTAACGAAGCGGTAGCGTCGATGGAGCAAACCACTGCCGAAGTAGTGCGCGGTGCTCGCCTGGCACAAGACGCCGGTGTCGCACTGGAAGAAATCGAAAACGTATCGACAACGCTCGCTGAATTGATCCAGAACATTTCTAACGCAGCGCGTCAGCAAGCATCGTCAGCGGGTCATATTTCCAACACGATGAATGTTATCCAGGAAATTACATCGCAAACGTCTGCAGGTACTAATGCAACCGCGCGAGCTATCGGACACCTTGCAGAAATGGCTGTCGATTTGCGTGATTCTGTACAGGGCTTCAAGTTGCCAGACGAAGTGCGTAATGCCGCTGGATCTGGTGATACATCGATGATGGAAACAGAGGATGAAAGATTGTCTTTCGCCTGATTGCAGGAGTGTGATGCCTCGACTTGTAACTGCGTCATGCGCCCGCGACGATTTGTGACTGTATGACCAGTTATCCGCCAGCTCCGCCTGCGAATGGTGGTTTACGCGACAAGCTCCGTGAGCCGGGGTGGGTTATGCAATCCGCAACGGAGCTTACTGAAGATGAGTTCGCCTGCTGGAGGCGCTTGCTGGAAGAACGCACGGGTATTCATCTTGTGCCCCAACAAAAAGGATTTTTACAAGCACAATTAACAATAAGAACAAGAGAGCTTGGCAATATAAGTTTTGGTCAATACTACGATAGTCTTCACGAAGGTCTCGCTAGTGTTATTGAATGGTCGACCTTGATTGATCGGTTAGTGGTGAAGGAAACCAGCTTTTTTCGCCATCAAGCCTCATGTGATTTTATTCAGAATTATGTGAGCAAGCGTATAGCAGATGGCCAGCTAACAGATTCTTTTGATGCCTGGAGTGTGGGTTGTGCGACAGGCGAAGAGCCCTACACGCTCGCAATGATTATTAACGAATGTTTTGATTCCGCAGCTCTTGATAGCTATTGGGGCGTTACTGGCATGGATATATCCATGCCAGCACTGGCTTTTGCCAAGCAAGGACTGTATTCAAAAAGAAAACTCGACATGATTCCTGCGACGCTACGTGATCGTCATTTCAGTGATTACGATCAGCTGAGAAACCGCATATCTTCTGAAATGCGGGAAAGAGTTTGTTTTACCAGCGGCAATGTTATTGAACTTAAGAAAATGCCCCTGGTAAAAATGGATATCATTTCGTGTAACAACATGCTGATTTATTTTCGTCGGTGGCGCCGTAGAAAAATATTGAACAATTTGGCTGAACGATTAAAAAAAGGCGGAATTTTAATAATAGGGCTGGGCGAAATTGTGGATTGGGATAATCCTCTTCTTGAGCCGGTCGCCGATGATAGTGTGCAGGCATACGTCTGCGTGAAATAAAAATTTTCTGCTTGCCCGGCTCCATGAGAGTTCTGGCAATAACGGGAGTGGATCATGCCAGAAAAAAGAAATTTTACCGCGCTCGATTGGGTGGTTGGTGAAATAGGTGAAACGCTCAAACAGGCTAGTGATGCACTGGAAGCCTATGTCAGCAACGTGGAAGACGCAACGCGCATACGTTTTTGTCTGAATCATATACACCAGGTTTTCAATATTTTGCAGATGGTAGAGCTCCATGGCGGGGCTTTGCTTGCTGAAGAAATGGAAAAACTGGCGCGTGCCCTGATAGAAAAGTCTGTCAATAACACAGCAGATGCCCATGAAGTATTGATGCGCGCAATACTACAGTTGCCTGTTTATCTGGAGCGGGTAAAAACAGCGCGTTCTGATGATCCTGCTTCCCTGATGGGTTTGCTGAATGATTTACGCGCGGTACGCGGTGAAAACCTGTTTACGGAGACTCAGTTATTTGCGCCGGACATGCGCGCAGCCCGGCATGTTATTGGCCCGCGTGTTCGTTTTGATGATGAAAAATTCCATGATGTTATGCGTAAGCTCCGCCATATGTATGAGGCAGTTATGGTGGGCGTTATGCGAGACCGTAACTATGATGACCATCTTCCTGCCTTGAAAAAGGTATTTGATAATTTCCAGCGTGTTTGTCAGGGAACAGCAAGAGCGCCTCTTTGGGACATAGGGCTGGCGGTAGTTGAAGGCATTGAAAATGACACAATTCCAGGCAGTGTCGCATTAAATATATTGCTCAGGGATCTCGATAAGGAAATACGGCACATGTCAGCAGTAGGCATGGCCAGCCTTGATGAATTTGCACCTGATGAACTGGTGAAAAATTTATTGTATTACATTGCGCGGAGTCAGGCAGATTCGCCAAAAATACTCGCCATGCGTGAGCTGTACAGGCTTGATAGGGCTCTGCCCGGAATGCAGGCAGGCAATGATGATATGACGCTGGGCGCTCCTGATCCGGAGGCGATGCGTTCAGTGGTTGTGGCTCTGAGTGAAGAGTTCAAACAAATCAGGGAAATTTTTGATAATTATGTGAACGGCCGTGAAACGAGTAACGAATCGCTGTCAGGCGCTGTTGCGGTTTTTAAACAGGCTGGCGACACACTGGCAGTGTTAGGTCTTGCGGATATGCGCAAGAAAATGGCGCAAATGACAGCCGATTTGCGAGAAAAAATCAGCAGCACTGAGTTGGCGACTGCAGATTCTTTGATGGAGACGGCGGCAGGTCTTGTAGAGATCGAATCCAGTCTGAACGCAAAATATAACCGTGACAGTCAAGCCAGTAGTGATGGCTCACCCATCAGTATGGATCATGCAATGATGTCTGCGCATGAGACCGTGTTGCACGAATGTCACAATGGGCTCGAACAAGCCAAAGATGCAATTGTCGAGTACATTGCATCGCAGTGGGATGGCTCTCACCTGAATAGTCTTCCGGAATTATTGCAAGCTGTACGCGGGGGGCTGGAAATTGTTAATCAGCGCCGCGCGGCCAGAGTGCTAGGCGCGTGTGGACGTTATATAAAAGAACAATTGATTGACGGAAAGATCAAGCCTGATTTCAAATCCATGGATATTCTCGCTGATGCCATAGCAAGCGTTGAATACTATCTCGAATGTCTTGATGAAGATGTTATTGAAGATCAGGACGATACACTGTCAGTTGCGGAAAACAGTGTTGCATCACTGGGTTATGCCGTGGCCGTGCATCATCGTGCGCAACCGACGTACATTGAAAACGAGCCGGAAATTGAACAGA
>DAOMGA010000016.1:0-12469 GCA_035430085.1 Pseudomonadales bacterium | reverse complement strand
CAAGACGTATTGGCGAAACCATCATGATTGGCGATGACGTTGCCATCACTATACTAGGCGTTCAGGGTGGGCAGGTCCGTATCGGCATTGATGCACCGAAAGACGTCAGTGTGCACAGACAAGAAATCTACAACCGTATCCAGCAGGAAAACAACCCGGGGTGGCAACCCGAGCCGGGAAATGCAGCCGAGGTAACTCCCGCTGCCCGTGCACACAAGACAAGTATTACAATACGATCCAGAAATCGTTTCTGGGCTAACAGCGGAGCACCTGTTACGGTCTGAGCTTGCGCCTTGAACGGATATGGAGACAGGAAGTGGCTGTACCGCCCGCAGTAGCAACATCAACCAGTAGTCTGCATTTGACCAACATCGATGATGCGCTGCAGGCGATTGCCGCCGATCCCGACCGCGATCCCCTGCAGTTACTCACGCAATTGGTGGCGGCACTGCGACCGCAGAAACGTCGGCCGGTAGAGGATGCACTCCTGCGGTGGCAGCACATGAATGCGCTGCTGTTGGCAACGCCGGTTTACCGCCATGCATTGCGACAGATGGTGGTAAAGCTGTTAGCAAGCCGCCACCAGATCAGCTTCTATACAGAATCAGGTCTGCTGCCTAACAGCGGATTTTTTTCTGAATTGCACCGGATCATTTCCCATAAATTGTTGCCAGAACCCTGTGATGACAGCGATTTGCGCAGCGGCTTGCGCCACATTTTTTCACATCGCGATGACAACAACTGGATTGCCGCCATTCCTGCCGAACAACGGCAGACATTCTGGGCACTGCTGGAAATTCACGCGTCTGAAGACATTGAATCACTGTATCGCATCACCGAACAGATGATGGAATCACTGCTGGTACTCTCGCATCGCATTTGCGCGATGGGTCTGGAACCGGAACTGACACGCGCTTATCCGCGCTTGCGCGATAATGAATCGCCGTTCATTGCCATGAATATTGAACTGATCAATTTTATTGCCGGTTTCCGAAACGCCCTGAATGGTGAAACTGATCACGATGACGGCAGCCACTTGCTGGTGTTGCTGGACCAATGCGTTGAGACCGTGAAAAAAGCCCATCATTCATCCATGCGCCTCGGCACCAGCATGTCGCTGTCTTTTTTACTCGCGCGCTTGTCACAACATCTGGATCGCCTGCGCTTGTTGATCCAGGTATTGACGGTTCGCTTTCATCCGGATTCACCTGAAGAACTTGTGCAATGCTGGACAGAATTTCTATCCGCATCGATGGAAGGCGAGCGCACGCATAACAGTATTTCACAACACTTCTCCAATTTACTCAGCATGATGGCACTGCGCGTCACCGACAACGCAGCGCGCACAGGTGAACACTACATTGCCAATAACGCGCAGGAATGGCGCAGTATGCTGTGGCAAGCTGGCGGCGCCGGTATTTTGATCGCCGTGCTGGCATTGTTGAAAATCATGAGTGGTCATCTTCATTTCGGCGCATCGGCACAAGCCTGGCTCAATGCCATGATCTATGCCACTGGTTTTGCCATTATCTATATGCTGCATTTTATTATCGCTACTAAACAACCGGCGATGACAGCCGCTACATTGGCTGACAGCATCAGCCAGACGCGCGGTCGATTGCGGGAAATTGAAAAAATTGTCGATTTGATTGTTGACACCTGCCGCAGCCAACTTGCCGCCATCGCCGGCAATATAGGTATCGCATTTCCATTGGCTATTTTTATCAGCATCGCTTTTGATACTCATATTGGCGCGCATATTGTCGGCTCAGAAAAAGCATTGCACTTGTTAAGCGATCTCAATCCATTTAATAGTCTCGCGCTATTTTATGCTGCCATTGCCGGTGTATGGCTTTTTGTCACTGGTCTGGTGTCCGGTTATTTTGATAACCGCGCAGCGTATGCCCAGATCAATCTGCGCATTGCACAACTGCCTTGGTTGCGCGCCTGTATCGGGCAGCGCGGTGCGAAAGCCACGGGCGATTACATCGCCAACCATGCTGGCGGTCTCGGCGGCAATATATTCTTCGGACTCATGTTGGGGCTGACACCATTGCTAGGTGGCATACTCGGTCTACCACTCGATATACGCCATATCGCTTTTTCATCAGCGAATCTCGGTTACGCACTGACAGCTCTCGATTTCAATATACCTTTCACCGTATTGCTGTCATCGGTATGCGGTGTATTTTTAGTCGGTTTCATCAATCTCGGCGTGAGCTTTGCGTTGGCATTGTGGGTAGCCATGCGCTCACGCAAAGTGAGCATGCAGATGCTCGCACCGGTACTGCCACGTTTATGGCAACGACTGCGTCAACACCCGAAGAGCTTTTTATTCCCTACAGTGTAGGAGCGCTGCTTGCTGCGCCTCTACAGTTTACAATCACCACATCAATTTCACGGTATCCCACCATGACCCAAGATGAACTGAAACAAGCCGTTGCAAAAGCTGCGCTGGATTATGTACTGGCACGTATATCACGCGATTCCATCATCGGTATCGGCACCGGTTCTACAGCCAACTGTTTTATTGATGCATTAGCAAAATTCAGCGGCGACTTTAAGGGCTGCGTATCCAGTTCTGACGCATCAGCCGAACGCTTGAAAAAACACGGCATTGAAGTCTTTGATCTCAACAGCACAGGAACTTTCGATATTTATGTGGATGGTGCCGACGAAACCAATGCACAACTGGAATTGATCAAAGGCGGCGGCGCGGCGCTTACGCGGGAAAAAATTGTCGCCGCCTGTGCAAAAGAGTTTGTTTGCATCGCCGACGAATCCAAATGGGTTAAAACCCTCGGGCAATTTCCGCTGCCGGTAGAAGTGATTCCGATGGCGCGCAGTTATGTGGCGCGTGAGTTGGTAAAACTGGGTGGCGATCCGGTTTATCGCGCCGGTGTTATCACTGACAACGGCAATGTGATTCTCGACGTACACAACATGCAAATTACCAGCCCGCGTTTGCTGGAAGAAAAAATCAACAACATCACCGGCGTGGTGTGCAATGGTCTGTTTGCTCTGCGCCCAGCGGATGTCTTGCTGTTAGGTCGCCAGAGCGGCGTCGAAATCATTCATGCAGCACGCTGATATTGATCATGCTGTACAAACTGCTATTCATATTAATACTGGTGACTGGTTGTACGGGTTGTGCTTCTATCGCCACCTGGCATTATAGCGATCCTGCGCTCGCTTCATTCCTGCAAAACCGCCGCACACATTGCGATTCACTGCCACGCACATACAGCGGTTTCTATTTTGATTATTGCTGGCTAAACAGTGATCCTCAACGTATATACGGAAGTGCACCGATGGCGCTGCTTATAGTCGATGCTTTTTTATCCGGCGTCACTGATACCATCGCACTACCTGTCACCGCTATACAACAGCGTGAACATGGCAGCATTCCGCTTGCTCACGCAAGAATACAAACGGTGACTGAATGACCCCTCTCGTCTGCCAGAATCTACCTCCATCTTTACGCAACTGGTTGCTGGACCGAGGCTCGCTCACACGCCGCTTACAAAAAAAAAGCCGCGGGCATTTTTCTGTCTCTGTATTGAAGCAACACTGGGAACGTCCACGGCTCGATGAAGCCCGTGCATTGAATATCCCTCTGCATCAATTTGTACTTGTTCGCGAAGTTGTTTTGTACGGTTGCGATCAGCCATGGGTTTATGCGCGCAGTGTGTTACCGCAAAAAGCATTGAATGGTCGCTTGCGTTTTTTGCGCAGGTTGGGCAATAAACCATTGGGCGCATTGTTATTCAGCAATCCGGCTATCAAACGCGAGCCTGTTGTCGTACAACGTGTTGCACAATCCCGCTTACCTGTCTTACTGCAACAACCCGGTTCCCCACTATGGGGGCGTTACTCCATTTTCCGTTATGGCTCTTTTTATCATCGACAACAGGGCATTCTGGTATCAGAAGTGTTTCTGCCAGCTTTTGTAAAATCCATTATGCTGCAGCCATGAAAAAGACAGCGCACCCACACTGGTTTGATTTTGTACAACTGATGCGATTGGATAAACCCATCGGCATCCTGCTGTTGCTGTGGCCAACATTGTGGAGCCTGTGGTTAGCAGCAGAGGGGGCGCCTTCGCTGAAAAACCTGATAATTTTTACATTGGGCTGCGTATTGATGCGTTCGGCGGGGTGCGCCATCAATGACTACGCTGACCGCGATTTTGACCGCCATGTAAAACGCACCCACAAACGCCCCATCACTGCCGGACGCATCCAGCCTGCATACGCCCTGCTGCTATTCGGCGTGCTGTGCCTGTTGGCATTGGGACTGGTGCTACTGACCAACGTGCTGACTATCAAGCTCGCCATAGGCGCCGTGGCGCTGACAACACTCTACCCATACTGCAAACGCCACACCCATCTGCCGCAAATCGTACTGGGCGCTGCATTTGCCTGGTCGATACCCATGGCATGGGCGGCAGAAAAAGGGGCGATCACCGCGCCGGTCTGGCTGGTGTATTGCTCAGCGGTGTTGTGGACGCTGGTGTATGACACGTTCTACGCCATGGTGGACCGGGAAGATGATCTGAAAATCGGCATCCGCTCCACGGCCATACTGTTCGGCGAAGCGGATCGTGCAATTACCGGCATACTGCAGGGGCTGGTGATTCTGGGGCTGCTGCTGGTCGGTCAGAAATTCCACCTGCACTGGCCTTACTATCTGGGGCTGGCAGTGGCGGCAGCGCTGTTTGGCTGGCAACAATACCTGATTCGCGAGCGCGATCCCGCTGCCTGCTTTCGCGCTTTCCTGCACAATCACTGGGTGGGCATGGCGATCTTTGCCGGCATTGCGGGCAGCTACGCCCTTCCCGCCAGCTTGTCATGATTTTGTCATCAAACTGTAGCGTAATGGGTTACTTGCCATGGAACCTGTCTATAGATGAACGTAACTGCCGAAACCGCCACCATCCTCGTCGTTGATGACGAACATGCCATTGCCGACATGATCTGCACCGCACTGGAAATGGCCGGCTACCGGTGTTTACGTGCCGATAATGCCCAACAGGCGCATGCGCTGATCATTGATGAAAAACCCGACCTGGTCCTGCTGGACTGGATGATGCCCGGCACCAGCGGCCTGGAACTGGCCCGGCGTTTACGCCGCAATGAACTGACAGCGCGCCTGCCACTGATCATGCTCACGGCCAAAAGTGAGGAAGACAATCGCATCCAGGGTCTTGATGCCGGTGCTGATGATTACATCACCAAACCATTTTCAACCCGTGAGCTGGCTGCACGCGTCAAAGCCGTTCTGCGTCGCAGTCATCCGCAGGAAAGCGAAGAACCGCTGATAGCTGGCAGTCTGGTTATGGATCGTGTCAGTCGTCGCGCCCTGGGCGATGGCAAGCCCGTTGATATCGGCCCGACGGAATACCGTCTGCTGGAATTTTTTATGTCACATCCCGAGCGAGCTTATACCCGTGCACAATTGCTCGACCACGTTTGGGGTGGTAACGTCTACATCGACGAACGCACGGTGGATGTTCATATCCGCCGGCTGCGTAAAGCCCTGGAACCCAGCTCCCATGACACGCTGATCCAGACCGTGCGCGGCACGGGTTATCGTTTCTCCACGCATCAATAAATGGCTGGTGTCGACACCAGCACCTATCAGGATCATCCAGTTTGTACCGTGGCTTACGCACTGAAATAAAACGTATCACCTTGTTTGTGGGCTTTTGCGCGCTGATCGGTTGGCTGGTGGGCAAAGTGGCCTGGTGCCTGATCATCGGTGGCACGCTTTACGGTGTTTTCCTGTTGCGTCAAATGCAGCGTTTCTACATCTGGCTCTCGCACCATAGCGATAAACCCCCGCCGTCCAGCAGCGGCATCTGGGGTGACATCTTTGATGCCATCTACCGTATGCGTAAACAACAGGCCGAACAGCAAAACAACATGCTGGTACAGCTGACGCGCATGCAAGATTCGACGGCGGCGCTCAAGGATGGCGTGGTATTGCTCGACACCAACGGCCAGCTCGAATTCTGGAATGAAGCCGCAGGGCAATTACTGGGCTTGCGTCGCGATACCGATCACCAACAGCTGCTGACCAACCTGCTGCGCGACCCCAAGTTTGTGCACTACTACCATCAGGAACAATACGCTGAGCCACTGACATTGCATTCGCCCATCGCTGCCGATGGTTTTCTGGAAATCCAGATCAATGTATTCGGTAAAAACGAAAAGCTGATGGTCGTACGCGATGTCACACGCCTGCTTAAACTGGAAAAAATCCGCAGCGATTTTGTTGGCAACGTCTCACACGAGCTGCGCACGCCTTTAACGGTTCTGAAAGGCTACCTCGAAACATTGGAAGATCAGCAAGACGAGTTGCCCTCACAATACAGTTTGCCGCCTCAGTGGCACAAAGCCATCAACCACATGCAACAACAAACGGCACGCATGCAGCATTTGGTAGACGATCTGATGCTGCTAACAAAGCTGGAGAATAAAAATACCGGGCAACAAACCCGTGCGCCAATCGATCTTGCCCGGCTGGCTGAACGCTTACGCGATGATGCTCTGCGCATTTCACCACAACACACGGTCTTGCTAGAAGGCGATACTCTGGAATTGCTTGGCAATGAGAGTGAACTGCATAGCGCATTGGGTAATCTGGTGACCAATGCCCTGCGCTATTCTCCACCAGACTCCACCGTGCACTTACGCTGGGGGACAGACTCGACCAGCGTATTTTTTTCTGTGTCGGATCAAGGGCCGGGTATTGCCGCCGCACATATTCCGCGTCTCACTGAACGATTTTATCGCGTTGATAGCGGTCGCGGTCGCGCTGATGGCGGCACCGGACTCGGGCTGGCTATCGTCAAACATGCGCTGGCTCGCAATGACGGCCAGCTGGAAATTGTGTCCCGACTCGGCAAAGGCAGCACCTTCACTTGCCGCTTTCCGGTAGCTGCTTTAAACACCATTTCTACAGATTGATCTTATACCCAAGGCATGTAACAGTGCGCACTCGGGTTTAGGAGAAAACACCTGATGCCTATTAATGACCCCCGCCAGATTGTTGCCTTATCCGGCATTATTGCTGCGTTGTTTTTTTCATTCAGCTACGTGCTGATCTTCACTTTGTATTTTCCCTTCACCATGCCGGTCATCGAGTCACCCATCGACAAGATTGTATTTTTCGGGCAGAACAGTTTATTTGCCGCGTTGACTCTTGCCGGCGGGCTATCCGCCGTGACGATTCGCAAAATGTTCCAACCAGGCTCACTGGATGGCGATCCAATCATGGATGGCTCTCGGCTGGATATCCATATCCGTTATACGCGCGACACGGCGCATCACCTTATAATTTTTATTGTCATGCTTTTTAATCTCGTTTTCCTGCTGGAAGGTGTTTTTCTTCGATTAGCGCCCGTGTTGACCAGCTGGTTTATTTTTTCGCGGCTGTACTACTGGGGGGCTTACCTGATCAGCCCGCCACACCGGATTTTTGGAGCCGTAGCGACACTCACGCCCACCATCTTTTTTCTTTGGGTTATCGCCCTGCGCATTATGGGCTGGCCGATTTTTTAAACAACGCTATATAACTCGCTCATTGCCGCCATCCACAGGTATTTGCGCGCCGGTAGTACAGAAGAACTCTTCTCCACATAACGCAACAATACTCTTCGCCACTTGCGCAGAAGTGACTTCGCGCTGCAGCACATTGCTGGTTTTATATTCCACCACCGTCATCCCGTATGCTGTCGCACGAGCCTGTAACGTTGTTTCATCCCAGATAGCCGTATCAAATACAGCATTGGGATGTATCGCATTCACACGAATACCATATTGACCCAACTCCAGTGCAGCAACCCGCACCATTTGTGTCAGAGCAGCTTTTGCACTGGAATATGCCATAGCGCCGGGCCCTGGAGCCGGTACATTTTTTGATGCCACCATGACAACCGCTGGGTCACAGCCTACGCGAAGAAAGGGAATGCATTCCCGCAATAATGCAAAATGCGAGGTGAAATTCAACTGCAATGATTGAGCGAGCACCGCATCCGTTAACTGATTCAATACAGCAGACTTCGGGAAAAAACCGGCATTGCTGATTAACAGGTCAATACCACCAAAATGTCTCACCGCATGCTGCACAGCGTCACGCAATTGCGAGCCATTTGTTACATCACATACAAGACCCAATACTGATGCTGCAGGAAATTGTTTAACAATATCCGGATTGATATCCAGCGCAACCACACAAGCACCGCGTTTGACCAACAACTCTACGCAAGCGCGACCTATACCGGATGCCGCACCCGTGACTATCGCTACTTTACCTTCCATCTCAGGTGCAGTAGTTGAGGATTTTAATTTCGCCTGCTCCAGCTCCCAATATTCCAGTTCAAAAATATCTTTTTCTGGCAAAGCCTGCCAACCACCCATCGCTTCGCCCCACTGCACAGCGCGGCATGTATGACTGGCGATATCCTGCACGATCTGCAGGCGTTTCACATTGGGCGCAAAATACAGCATTCCGCGATTCTTCCACACACCAACACGTGGCGCAGCATCAAGGCACGTAAGATCGCCGCTGTTTTTATAAAACTGGCTATGTTTATCAAAATATTCGCGGTACTGTTGTGCAAAAATGTCGACCGCACTATTACTATTATCCACTACCATCGCCGTACGTTTGGTATGTAACGTATGATCTGGCGTCAATGGGCCGCGAGTGGCAATGTCATCAATATTGTCGATTGCACTGTAACCGATGGCAGTCTCTGATAAATCCCAACGCGCCTGCATCGGCTTTCCGACTATCATTGATACATTTTTACGCATGCTGGCAAGCTGCAGGAAATCTTCACTAACTGGGTCATATGCGGCACGATGAGCGCATGACCATATGTTTTTTTCCTGTAAATATTGTTCGGCACGATCGACCAATTTCACCATATTTTCATAACTGACCTTAGCATTTTCATGGAAGGTAAAAACACCATGGTGTAACAGCACAATGCCTTTTAAGGCAGACCAATCCACGGTACGCGTTGCATTAAAAATCTGCTGCGCCAATACAAATCCCGGCATGACATACGGCAGTATCAATACATCATCGCCATAAATACTGCGCAAAATGTCTTCGCCATTCGGTGTATTGCTAATGGCTACCACTGCATCCGCATGCGTGTGATCGACAAAACGCGACGGAATAATTGCGTGCAAGATGGCTTCAACGGACGGCGTAGGTGCGGCAGGATTTGTGCACGCAGCCTTCAACTCACGCATCATGTCACTATCCGATAATGCAGTGAGTGCAGCGAGTCGCTGCAAAATATTGAGTTTGGCCGGTGCAAATCCAGCGGCACCGATTGTTGCAAGATCCCAACCGGAACCCTTGATATAGAGAATATCTTCTTCATCGCCAACAATATTGCGCACCTTGGCTTTAAGCGATGTATTGCCTCCACCGTGCAGCACCAACGATGGCTCACGCCCTAACAAGCGGGATGTATAGACACGCAATCCCAGATCATCACCACATGCTGCAGCTTCTGAATCATTCCACGCACTGTGCATCGTTTTCTATCTCGTAATTTTGATAAGGTGCATATTATTGCATTTGTGACCCATCGACTGCGCCAGCAAGCCGTATAATGCCCCGCACATTAATCGAGGTATCCAGTATGAATCGTCCCAGCGGCCGCCAAGCTGATCAATTACGTCCTATCAAGATCACACGCCACTACACGCGCCACGCTGAAGGTTCGGTATTGGTGGAATTTGGCGACACGAAAGTGATCTGCACAGCCAGTGTCACAGCCGGTGTCCCGCGCTTTATGAAGGGCGAAGGACGCGGCTGGATCACCGCCGAATACGGCATGCTGCCGCGCTCAACCGGTACACGGATGGATCGCGAAGCAGCACGTGGAAAACAAGGCGGGCGCACGGTGGAAATCCAGCGACTTATCGGTCGGTCACTGCGTGCAGCGATCGACATGAAAAAACTGGGTGAAAATACTATCGTCATCGATTGCGATGTCATTCAGGCGGATGGTGGTACACGCACCGCATCGATTACCGGCGCTTGCGTGGCACTCGCGGATGCCATTAATGTCATGCAACAAAAAAAAATGATCCAGGAAAACCCGATCATTCGCATGATCGCCTCTGTCTCAGTTGGTATTTATGAAGGGCACGCTGTACTGGATCTGGATTATCCGGAAGACTCCAGTGCAGAAACTGATATGAATGTCGTGATGGGCGAAGACGGTGGTTTTATTGAAGTTCAGGGTACAGCTGAAGGTCAGCCATTTAGTGCCGAACAATTTGACGCCATGCTACTGCTCGCCAAGAAGGGCATTGCCGAGCTGGTGAGCGCACAAAAAACTGCTCTCATCAAATGACATCAATATCGTAATCGACTACAACAGGCACATGGCTGGAGAAAACCTGGTCACGGCAATATTGAACTTTTTGCACGTACGGCGAAAATTCTGGTGATACCACCTGTGCGTCAACACGCCAACCATCACCCTGACCAACTGTACCCGACGGCCACCAGCTATAAATATCACGATCGCCACTGACAATCCGCAATGCATCGGCATAACCCAGATCATTGTGTAAGCCGTTCAACCATTCACGCTCAAACGGCAGGAATCCCGGCGTTGCCTGGTTGGCTTCCCAATTCTGTAGATCAGCTTTCTGATGCACGATATTCCAGTTGCAGCAGAAAATATATTTGCGACGCTTGTTGCTGATTTTTTCGAAATGGGATTGGAGATGATCCAGAAAACGCATCCTGTCTTCCAACTCTTTGGGGGCAGCAGTTGTGCCCGGCGTCAGTAAGGACACTATGCTCAGTTGCTCGAAATCCGCTCTGATATATACACCGTCCAGATCAACATCAGGGCTGTAGCCAAAACCCTGCATAACGGCGCGCGGCATTTGCCGGGTGTAAATCGCCACGCCTCGATCACCGTCTGCCTTGTCGCAAAAATAGGCACAATAACCTTCCGGAAAATAGACAGGTGAATGTAAACGGTCTTCGCTAGTGCGTAAATCTTGCAGGCAAATTACATCCGCTGCTTGTTGTTCCAGCCAGCCAAACAGACCGCGCTCTGCTGCCTGCACGATCCCATCCACACTCAAACTGATAATACGCATACTGTCTCCGCTACAACCTCTTGTTATGATGCGCGACTAACAGCTGCAAAATCTATACGCATCGCACACCTATCAGTGTGTGGTTTTTTCTTGAATTCACAACCTAGGACATATCCTATGCTGGATTATCAACAACAATTTATTGACCTGGCACTGCAATACGATGCGTTACGCTTTGGTGAATTTACCCTGAAGTCAGGACGATCCAGCCCCTACTTTTTTAATGCTGGACAATTCCAGACGGGGCAAGCATTGGCAAAACTGGGTTACTGCTATGCCGCAGCCCTGGTCGCTTCCGGTATTGAATTCGACATGTTGTTTGGACCGGCCTATAAAGGTATACCCCTTGTCAGCAGTGTGGCCATTGCTCTGGCAGAACATTTTGACCGCGATGTACCCTGGTGTTTCAACCGTAAAGAAGCCAAAGCCCATGGTGAAGGCGGGGTACTGGTGGGAGCCCCACTACGAGGTCGCGTGGTGATTGTTGATGATGTGATTACTGCCGGCACCGCCATTGGTGAAGTCATGCATTTATTCACGGCATACCCCCAAGCCAACGCTTGTGCGGTACTGATAGGACTGGATCGTCAGGAGCGCGGAAATAGTGAGCTGTCAGCCGCCCAGGAAGTCAGCCAACGCCACGGCATCCCGGTTCTGCGCGTGCTCGGCCTGCAAGAGTTGATAGGCTTTCTGCAAAAAAATGAAACACCCACCGACACACTCACCGCCATACTGCGATACCGCGATCAATTCGGCATCAACTGAGGCTTTACAGTCCACCCATCCCTGCATAGAGTGTGCGAACACATACCAAGGTTCCCGTATGCCAATATTCGACCTGTTTCAAAAACGCTTGATCGCCGTTATGGCACTTACTGTGGCGCTGGCTCCTGTAGCCGTCTTGGCAGCGGGGAAAAACTCAGCTGCAAGTGCATCCAAAATTTCACCCAAAGAAACTATTCGCATGTACCGCTACACCAATAAGGATGGCGTGCTGGTCACCAGCAATAGCATTGCGCCGGAGTATGCGCGCAAAGGTTATCAAGTTGTTAATCTTGGCGGCGCCGTACTGGAAACGATTGCACCGGAACCCACTGCTGAAGAAAGAGCAGAGTTTGAACAAGGTGAGAAAAATAAAGTTTCTGCGGCCCAACAACTGGAAGATGATAAGCAGCTTTTACTGCGCTATACCACTGCAGAAGAAATTCAGGATTCTAAAAAACGTAAACTCACCGAAATTGAAGACAAAGTAAAAATGTTAAATGCCAATGTTTCTACTATTGGCCAACAAATAGTGTTTGAGCAACAGAAAGCTGCCA
>DAOMGA010000015.1:0-12797 GCA_035430085.1 Pseudomonadales bacterium | reverse complement strand
TTTTTGCGCAAAACAAGCCATCCCGTTCAGGCTTAAAAGTGCGGTAATTAATTGTTTCTGGTTTTTTAACTTCACCAAATGACCAGGAACGAATCATCTCTGGCGAAGCCAAACCTATACGGATGCTATCAAATTCATCAGTATGCCCTTGAGACGACTTTAGCAAACTCATCAAATCTTTCATGGTCTAATTCTCCGCTATCAGTTGTCGATCTCAAGCTCGATATCAATACCGAGCGAGCGAATTTCTTTGACCAAAACATTGAAGGATTCTGGCATGCCAGGCTCCATGCGATGATCGCCATCAACAATGTTTTTATACATTTTGGTTCGCCCAGCTACATCATCTGACTTAACTGTGAGCATCTCCTGCAGAGTATAAGCCGCGCCATACGCTTCCAGCGCCCACACTTCCATTTCACCAAAGCGCTGACCACCAAACTGAGCCTTGCCTCCCAATGGTTGCTGAGTAACAAGTGAATAAGAACCGGTTGAACGCGCATGCATCTTGTCATCAACCAAGTGATTCAGCTTCAACATATACATGTAGCCCACAGTAACAGGACGCTCAAACGCATCGCCTGTTCTGCCATCATAAAGCTCCATTTGCCCGGACTCAGGCATATCCGCCAGTTTGAGCAATTGCTTAATTTCGACTTCTCGCGCACCACTAAAAACGGGCGTAGCCATAGGCACACCCGAACGAAGATTATTGGCAAGAGTTATAATTTCGCTGTCACTCAACGAACCAATATTTTCAACGCGCCCTTCACCGGATGCATAAATTGCCTCAAGGAATTTACGCAATTCACCGACTTTGCGCTGTTCTTTAAGCATCGTATCAATTTTTTCTCCCAGACCCTTTGCTGCAAGACCCAAGTGAGTTTCAAGTATCTGCCCTACGTTCATACGCGAAGGCACGCCAAGCGGATTCAAGACAATATCAACCGGCTCGCCGTTCAGGTCATGAGGCATATCTTCAACCGGCATAATGACCGAGATAACCCCTTTGTTACCGTGACGCCCTGCCATTTTGTCACCTGGCTGCACACGGCGTTTAACCGCGAGATAGACTTTTACAACCTTGAGAACACCTGGAGCGAGATCATCCCCGCCCTGTATTTTTTTGCGCTTGTCTTCAAACATTTCCTCATGCAATTTCTTACGCTCGGCAAGACCTTGCTCTGCTTTTTCAATCTGGTCATTTAGCGCACTATCTTCCATACGCAATTTGAACCAATCAGCACGATCCAGCCCAGCTAATAATTCTTCGGTCAGTACCGTTCCTTTTTTGAATCCAGCTCCACCGTTCGCTTTCTGGGTCAATAAAGCATCGTGCAACCGCTCCAATGTAGCGCCTTCCATAATGCGATACTCTTCATTCAAATCCTTTCTGTACTGATCTAATTGGCTACGCTCAATATCAACTGCGCGCTGGTCTTTTTTCAAACCATCACGAGTAAACACCTGAACATCAATCACCGTGCCTTTTGTGCTTGAAGGAACGCGCAATGAAGTGTCTTTTACATCAGAAGCTTTTTCACCAAAGATAGCGCGGAGAAGTTTTTCTTCTGGAGTTAGCTGCGTCTCGCCTTTCGGCGTGACTTTGCCCACCAAAATGTCACCCGGTTTTACTTCCGCGCCAACATAGACAATACCTGACTCATCTAATTTACCGAGAGCACCTTCGCCCACATTAGGAATATCTGCAGTGATTTCTTCTGAGCCTAATTTTGTATCTCGTGCAATACAAGTGAGTTCCTGTATATGTATAGAAGTAAATCGATCCTCTTGAACCACTCGCTCAGAAATCAGTATGGAATCTTCAAAGTTATAGCCATTCCACGGCATAAAGGCGATACGCATATTCTGACCAAGCGCAAGGTCACCCAGATCAACCGATGCACCATCAGCAAGAACATCACCTCGAGCGACTACATCGCCGGGGCGCACTATTGGTCTTTGATTAATACAGGTATTCTGGTTCGAGCGTGTATATTTGATGAGGTTATAGATATCTACACCCGCATCGCCTTTATCAACCTCTTTTTCATTAACGCGAATAACGATACGGCTAGCATCTATGCTGTCTACCACACCACCGCGCCGAGCAATTTCGCAAACTCCTGAATCCGTGGCTACAACTCGCTCCATTCCCGTACCAACAAGCGGCTTCTGCGCTCTCAATGTCGGCACAGCTTGTCGCTGCATGTTCGAACCCATCAAAGCCCTGTTGGCATCATCGTGCTCAAGAAAGGGAATAAGAGATGCTGCAACCGAGACTACTTGCCTAGGAGAAACATCCATATATTGAACATCGAGCGGAGCTCTCAATGTAAACTCATTGATATGGCGAACCGCCACAAGCTCTTCTACCAAATTAGATTTTGCATCCATTTTGGCTGATGCTTGAGCAATTACATGGTCGGCCTCATTTATGGCAGATAGGTACTCAATTTCTTCCGTCACCTTGCCATTTACGACTTTACGATAAGGCGTCTCAATAAAACCGTAATCATTGGTTCTTGCATAAGTAGCCAATGAATTAATCAAACCGATATTCGGACCTTCTGGCGTTTCAATTGGGCATACGCGACCGTAATGCGTGGGATGAACGTCACGCACTTCAAACCCTGCTCGTTCACGAGTCAAACCACCGGGACCCAAAGCAGAAACCCTACGCTTGTGCGTCACCTCAGATAGTGGATTATTTTGATCCATAAACTGTGAAAGCTGCGACGATCCAAAAAACTCTTTAATAGCAGCGGCAACCGGCTTGGCATTGATTAGATCCTGCGGCATCAAACCTTCGCTTTCTGCAACAGAAAGCCTTTCTTTAACTGCGCGCTCAACCCGCACTAAACCAACGCGAAATTGATTCTCAGCCATTTCTCCGACCGACCTTACGCGTCGATTGCCCAAATGGTCGATATCATCTACGACACCTTTACCATTACGGATATCGATCAAGCATTTCAAAACATCAACGATATCCTCTCGGGATAAAATACCACTACCTTTGATTTCTTCTCGACCAAGTCTGCGATTGAATTTCATACGACCTACAGTCGAAAGATCATAACGCTCTTGAGAAAAGAAAAGGTTTTGAAACAAATTCTCTGCCGCATCTTTAGTAGGCGGCTCCCCAGGTCTCATCATTCTATAAATTTCGACCAAAGCATCCAGCGTTGTTCTACTTGGATCACTCCTGAGCGTCTCGGATATAAATGGACCGCAATCGAGGTCGTTAGTATAAATAGTTTCAAAATCAGCCACGCCAGCATCAGCGAGTTTTTTCAATACATCGGCTGAAATCATAGTATTGCACTCAAAAAGTATCTCACCCGTCTTAGGGTTAACAATATCTTTCGACAGTGCATGGCCATGCAAATATGTGCCCGGCACCTGCAAAGTATTTACGCCTGCTTTTTCTAACTGGCGTATATGCCTAGCCGTAATACGGCGCCCCTCTTCAACAATGATATTGCCTTTATTATCTGAAATATCGAAAGACGCGATATCACCGCGCAAGCGAGAAGGAACCAAGTCAAACTGAAATCTTCCATCTCCCAATGAATGGAAATGGTCGTTTTCGAAAAACATTGCCAACATCTCTTCAGCGCTGTATCCCAGAGCTCTCAACAATATTGATACAGGAAGCTTTCTACGCCGATCAATGCGAACAAACGCCAAGTCCTTTGGGTCAAATTCAAAATCAAGCCAAGAGCCACGATACGGAATAATTCTAGCGTTATATAACAGCTTACCTGAGCTATGCGTTTTTCCTTTGTCATGATCAAAAAATACACCTGGCGATCTATGCAACTGGGAAACAACTACACGTTCAGTGCCATTTATGATAAAAGTCCCATGCTCTGTCATGAGCGGAATTTCGCCCATGTACACTTCCTGCTCTAGAATATTTTTTACTGCTTTATTGTTTGACTCTCGATCATAAATTATTAACTGGACCTTAACGCGAAGTGGAGCCGCATACGTTACGCCTCGCAACTTAGATTCATTAACATCAAATTTTGGCTTGCCTAGTATGTAATCTACATACTCAAGCGCAGCACTTCCTGAATAACTAACGATAGGGAATACTGATTTGAATGCGGCATGCAATCCAATATCTTGCCTCTTGCCTATAGCAAGATGTGCCTGCGTGAAATTTTGGTAGGAATCGAGCTGAATAGCCAACAGGAAAGGAATATCCATTACCTGCGGCAATTTGCCAAAATCCTTCCGAATACGCTTCTTCTCTGTATATGAGTAAGCCATCTGTATTCCCCATGTGGTCGTCTGTTTATTACTGCCCCGCGCACTACTATTAGTTAACGCGATGCTTTATGTATTCTGTTCATCCATACGCCATGAATGAAAGCGCAAAAAGGCTGACGGGAACACCCGCCAGCCCTCTTACCAAGTTACGCGCTACATCTCACCGCAAGAAACTCGTTTAGGCTTGTCAATTTTTTCAAGTAAAAAGCACTCGTAAAAGGTGCAATTATTTGAGTTCAACCGCAGCGCCAGCTTCTTCCAGTTTCTTTTTCGCGTCTTCAGCTTCAGCTTTAGAAGCTCCCTCTTTAACAGTAGAAGGCGCACCATCAACAAGATCTTTAGCTTCTTTGAGACCAAGACCAGTCAATTCGCGAACAGCTTTAATTACGTTAACTTTTTTCTCGCCAGCAGATGCAAGAATGACGTTGAACTCAGTCTGCTCTTCTGCAACAGCAGCAGGGCCAGCCACAACAGCAACCGCAGAAGCAGCAGTAACACCAAACTTCTCTTCCATTGCCGAAATTAGTTCTACAACATCTTTCACTGACATTTCAGAAATTGCATTAATGATATCTTCTTTACTCAGTGCCATTTTCATTTCCTCACTGTGAGCTTTCGCTCGTTAGACCGTAAACAAACCCCAACAACAATCAGGCAGCTTGCTGTTCTTTTTGATCGCGAACAGCAGCAATGGTGCGAACCAGTTTGCCTGCTGACGCTTCTTTCAATACGCTCATCAATTTCGCAATGGCCTCATCATAAGTTGGCAAAGTTGCCAACATTCCGATATCAACCAACACGCCTTCGAAACACGCTGCTTTCAGTTCCAGCTTATCGTTTCCTTTTGCGAACTCTTTCAGAATGCGGGCTCCCGCACCTGGATGTTCGTTAGAGAAAGCGATAATGCTTGGGCCAACGAAACTGCCTGACAGACATTCATACGCCGTACCCTGAACTGCGCGACGAGCTAGTGTGTTGCGGACGACTCTCAACCATACGCCACTTTCACGAGCTTGTTTGCGCAACGCATCCATCTTGTCAACGGTAACGCCACGAGAATCGGCGACCACAGCAGATAGCGCGCTCTTAGCAGCATTCTGGACTTCAGCGACGATCGCTTTTTTGTCTTCGAGTGCTAATGCCACAGCATTTACTCCTGGATTTGATCAGTAAACTGATCGTTGCTTCACCACACTCCGAATGCACAACTGAAGCGCGAACCTTTCGGTGTTCAAATCCAGTTTGCTTAAATAAACAAATACTGAATTGGGATCACCATCTACGCAGGCTTTACACTTCAACCACATTAAACAAGCGTGATTTACTATAAATTTAAATTAGCATCACAAAATTAACGCTAACACCTGCGATTTTTGACAATTCAGGCCGTACAACATAAACAGCCCAAACCCCAAATTACCTAAATTTTAAATATCCAGCGACGCCTGATCAATGACAAGACCAGGACCCATTGTGGTTGAAAGAGTTATTTTTTTAAGATAAACCCCCTTCGCTGTAGTGGGTCTGGCTTTTTTAAGATCATTAACAACCGCTTCAAGGTTTTCTTTTATCGCAGTCATATCGAAAGATAGCTTGCCAATGCCGCCGTGAATAATGCCGTTTTTGTCTGCACGAAAACGCACTTGTCCGGCCTTGGCATTCTTTACTGCATTTGCAACGTCCGGAGTCACCGTTCCAGTTTTAGGATTCGGCATCAGACCACGCGGACCGAGCACTTGACCCAACGCGCCTACTACTCGCATTGCATCTGGAGAGGCGATTACGACATCAAAATCCATCATGCCGCTTTTAATTTGCTCCGCTAACTCTTCCATTCCAACAAAATCTGCGCCAGCTGTTTTTGCAGCTTCAGCTGCTGCTCCTTGTGTAAATACCGCCACACGGACAGTTTTTCCTGATCCATGAGGGAGCGTTGTAGCTCCTCGAACTGATTGATCAGATTTACGAGCATCAATACCAAGATTCACTGAAAAATCAACGGTCTCTCCAAATTTTACCGTCGAAAGCTCTTTTAACAAAGCAACAGCATCAGAAATTGCATACTGTTTGCCTGACTGAATTTTCGCGCTAATTACTTGAGCGCGCTTACTTAACTTAGCCATTTCAGAGACCCTCCACTTCAATTCCGGAACTGCGGGCGCTGCCAGCAATAGTACGAACTGCCGCTTCCATGTTGGCCGCTGTCAAATCTGGCATCTTTAGCTTAGCAATCTCTTCTACCTGCAAGCGCGTCACTTTTCCAACTTTGTTCTTGTTTGGAACACCACTGCCACCTTTTATGCCAGCAGCTTTCATCAATAAAATCGAAGCTGGGGGAGTTTTGGTTATAAATGTAAAGCTACGGTCGGAGTACACCGTAATGACAACAGGAGTCGGCATGCCCTGCTCCATGCCCTGCGTAGCAGCATTAAACGCCTTGCAAAACTCCATAATATTTACACCGTGCTGACCTAAAGCCGGACCAACAGGTGGACTCGGGTTTGCTTGACCCGCTTTGACTTGCAATTTGATGTAGGCCTGAACCTTCTTAGCCATAATTAAAACCCTCGTTGGGTAGTAGCGCCTCCAGAATGACTGCTTTTAAATACGCAAGCACTCTATCTCCAGCTCCCCGTAATCCAATCGCAACATAGACCGGATTACACCTATACACGACGTTACTCGTGTTTTTATCAGGCTTTTTCAACCTGACTAAAATCGAGCTCTACCGGAGTAGAGCGCCCAAAAATTAAAACCGCCACACGCAAACGGTTTTTATCGTAATTAACTTCTTCAACAACGCCATTGAAATCATTAAAAGGACCATCAACAACACGAACCATTTCACCTGGTTCAAATATTGTTTTAGGTCTAGGCTTTTCACTGCCCACTTCTACTCGGCGCAATATTGTTTCCGCTTCTTTATCCGTAATAGGAGCAGGCTTATCCGCTTTTCCGCCAATAAACCCCATGACCCGCGGAGTCTCTTTCACTAAATGCCATGAATCATCATTTAGATCCATCTGCACTAAAACATACCCCGGGAAAAACTTTCTCTCGCTTTTTCTTTTTTGACCAGCGCGCATCTCAATAACTTCTTCAGTAGGGACAAGTACATCCCCAAACAAATCAATCATCCCTGCGCGTTCTATACGCTCCTTTAAAGATGCAGCAACTTTTTTCTCAAACCCTGAATAGGCATGTACCACATACCAACGCTTGGCCATATCTGCTCCCTAACCAATTATCAGCGAAATTAACTTGCCGAAAGCAGCATCCAATCCCCACAAAATCAGAGCCATGACAAATACAAAAGCCACCACCACCAATGTTGTTTGAATAGTTTCTTGCCTCGTGGGCCAAACTACACGACGCGCCTCAACCACTGCCTCACGCAACAAAGTTAAAAACGCGCTACCTTGCGATGTCAACGCCACAAAAAACAACGCCACACCAACTACTGGTAACAAAGCCAAAGCCCTATACGCCGTTGGATACTGGTACTGCGGTGCAGCAAAATAGTAGTAGGCAAAAATACCACTGCCAACTAAAAAAACTGCCGCAACCCACTTTAGCGCGTCAAGGTTCTTACTCAGCCCCTTGATATCTTGCATTTCAGCCTTGCCATTCATCTCAGGCCTTAATCTCAATAGAAAACATTAATTTGGCAGGCCAGGAGGGACTCGAACCCCCAACAACCGGTTTTGGAGACCGGTGCTCTACCAATTGAACTACTGGCCTTTAACACTTGGATTAACAAATAAAAAGCACGCATAAATTTATGCATGCTTTTTATTATGCAGCCAGCTCACTCAATAATTTTAGCGACGACACCTGCGCCGACAGTACGCCCGCCTTCGCGAATCGCGAAGCGCAAACCGTCTTCCATCGCAATCGGATGAATCAACGTCACTGTCATCTGGATGTTATCACCCGGCATCACCATCTCAACACCGTCCGGCAACTGGATTTCACCCGTCACATCCGTGGTCCGAAAATAGAACTGCGGGCGATAGCCTTTGAAGAACGGCGTATGACGACCACCTTCTTCTTTCGACAACACGTAGATTTCAGATTCAAATTTAGTGTGCGGCTTGATGCTGCCCGGCTTGGACAATACCTGACCCCGTTCAACGTCTTCACGCTTGGTACCACGCAACAAAGCACCAACGTTTTCACCAGCTCGACCTTCATCCAGCAACTTGCGAAACATCTCAACACCGGTTACAACCGTTTTAACCGTAGGCTTCAAACCAACAATTTCAACTTCATCGCTGGTTTTGACAATGCCGCGCTCAACACGACCAGTTACCACTGTGCCGCGACCCGCAATCGAGAACACATCTTCAATCGGCATCAGGAACGGCTTGTCGATAGCGCGCTCCGGCATCGGAATATAGGTATCCAGTGTTTCCACCAGTTTTTTCACGGCAGTGGTGCCGTAACCGTTGTCGTCTTTACCCTCTACAGCCATCAGCGCAGAGCCGATGATGATCGGAGTGTCATCGCCAGGAAAGTTGTACATGCTCAACAGTTCACGCACTTCCATCTCGACCAGCTCCAGCAACTCAGCATCATCAACCATGTCAGCCTTGTTCAGGAACACGACGATGTAAGGAACACCTACCTGACGCGACAGCAGAATGTGCTCGCGCGTTTGCGGCATCGGGCCGTCAGCCGCCGAACACACCAGAATCGCACCGTCCATCTGGGCAGCACCGGTGATCATGTTTTTGACGTAGTCAGCGTGGCCAGGGCAATCAACGTGCGCGTAGTGACGCTCCGCCGACTCATACTCCACGTGAGCTGTGTTGATCGTAATACCGCGAGCCTTTTCTTCTGGAGCAGCATCAATCTGGTCGTACGCCTTCTTCTCGCCACCCCACACTTCCGCGCAAACAATCGTCAGCGCTGCTGTCAGGGTCGTTTTACCATGGTCAACGTGACCAATCGTGCCCACGTTTACGTGCGGTTTCTTACGCTCAAATGCTGCCTTTGCCACAGTGATTACCTCTTTGAATCAATAATTGAAATTAACGTTTATTTTTCTCGATAATATCCTGAGCAACATTATTAGGCGCTTCAGAATATTTCGCGAATTCCATTGTGTAAGTTGCACGTCCTTGCGTTGCTGAACGCAGCGAAGTTGCATAGCCAAACATCTCTGCCAATGGCACTTCTGCATTGATGACTTTACCCATTGGACTTTCATCCATGCCTAAAATCAATCCGCGGCGACGGTTTAGATCACCAACCACGTCACCCATGTTAACCTCTGGCGTTACCACCTCAACTTTCATTATCGGCTCTAATAGTACTGCTCCACCTTTAAATGACAATTCTTTAGTTGCCATAGAAGCGGCAACTTTAAATGCCATCTCATTAGAATCAACGTCGTGGTACGAGCCATCAAATACTGTAGCTTTCAAACCCAACAATGGATAGCCAGCTACAACACCGTTCTTCATTTGCTCGGCTATACCTTTTTGAATAGCCGGAATATATTCTTTGGGCACCACACCGCCAACTACTTCATTGACGAATATTAGTTCAGCAGAATCCGGCTCTTCTTCATTCGGCTCAAAGCGTATCCAGCAATGACCGTATTGACCACGACCACCCGACTGACGCACGAACTTGCCTTCAATTTCGCATTTGTTGCGAATGCGTTCACGATAAGCTACCTGTGGCTTACCAATATTAGCTTCAACGCCAAATTCACGTTTCATTCGATCAACAATGATATCGAGGTGCAATTCACCCATACCTGAAATAATGGTTTGACCTGTTTCTTCATCGGTGCGCACACGGAATGACGGATCCTCCTGCGCCAATTTCCCAAGTGCAACGCCCATTTTTTCCTGATCGGGTTTGGATTTCGGCTCAACAGCAACAGAGATAACAGGTTCAGGAAACTCCATACGCTCTAAAACGATACGATTATCAAGATCGCATAACGTTTCACCAGTCGTTACATCTTTCAATCCAATCGCCGCCGCGATATCGCCAGCAAGAATTTCTGTAATTTCCTTACGGCTGTTGGCATGCATCTGCACAATACGCCCGATACGCTCTTTACGCTCTTTAACTGAGTTGTAAACGCTATCGCCGCTGTTCAAAGTCCCTGAATAAACGCGTATGAAAGTTAAAGTTCCGACGAATGGATCCGTTGCAATTTTAAAAGCCAATGCCGCAAATGGCGCCTTATCATCCGCCGGCCGTGTATCAGTTTCGCCATTCTCCAAAACACCTTGTATAGGCTTAACTTCATTTGGTGCCGGAAGATATTCTATTACGGCGTCAAGCATGGCTTGAACACCCTTGTTCTTGAAAGCGGAGCCACCTATTACCGGTATAATTTCGCCAGCCAGAGTGCGGACGCGAATTCCTTGCTTGATTTCCTCTTCAGACAGTTCGCCTTCATCGAGGTATTTATTCATCAATTCTTCGCTAGCTTCTGCAGCTGCTTCCACCATGAACTCACGCATTTTCTGGCATTTTGCCAACAAATCAGCGGGGATTTCCTCGTATTCAAACGTCATACCCTGATCCGCTTCATTCCAGCGAATAGCCTTCATCTTGACGAGATCCACAACTCCTTTAAAATCCTCTTCAGCACCGATCGTCATTTGCAATGGCACAGCATTCGCGCCCAATCGATCTTTCAACTGTGCAACAACCTTTTCAAAATCAGCACCAGAACGATCCATTTTGTTAACAAACACCATGCGCGGCACACCGTATTTATTAGCTTGACGCCAGACCGTTTCGGTTTGTGGTTGCACTCCAGACGTTCCGCAAAGCACCACAACAGCACCATCAAGCACTCGCAAAGAGCGCTCTACTTCGATAGTAAAATCAACGTGCCCTGGAGTATCAATGATATTGATATGGTGATCAGGAAACTGAGCCTGCATACCGCGCCAGTGTGTAGTAACAGCAGCAGATGTAATGGTTATACCGCGCTCCTGTTCCTGAACCATCCAGTCGGTAGTAGCAGCACCATCGTGTACTTCACCAATTTTGTGCGAGAGTCCAGTATAAAAAAGAACACGCTCTGTTGTTGTGGTTTTACCGGCGTCTACGTGCGCGCAGATACCAATGTTGCGATAGCGCGCGATAGGGGTTGTACGTGCCACGGTATTTCTCCAATAGTTCTACTTATCTAAGCACCGGCTTACCTTCGACAATTATGAAGTTTACGCGAAAGCATTAAGGTGCTTTGAATTAAAAATGTAAAGGCGACTAATAATTAGTCGCCTGTCGCATCGGCAAGCGTAAAGCCCGCCACTTCAAACCCAAACAATATCAGAAACGATAGTGTGAAAACGCTTTATTAGCTTCAGCCATACGATGCACATCTTCACGCTTTTTAACTGCGGCGCCCTTACCTTGCGACGCATCCATCATTTCGCCAGCTAGACGTTGACGCATGGATTTTTCTCCACGCTTGCGCGAATACTCAACCATCCAGCGCATAGCCAACGCATTGCGACGAGAAGCACGAACCTCAACAGGCACTTGATAGGTAGCACCACCGACTCGGCGAGCTTTTACTTCGACCATTGGTGCAATATTTTCCATTGCCTGTTCGAAAATTTCTATGGGATCCTTGCTGAGTTTTTCTTTAACAATTTCCAATGCGCCATAAACAATGCGCTCAGCAACTGACTTCTTGCCGCTTTCCATCACATGGTTTACGAACTTAGCCAACAAAGGGCTACCGAATTTAGGATCTGGCAATACTTCACGTTTTGCCGCCACTCTTCTTCTTGGCATGATTATACCTCTATGTTCAGGTTGACCTGGGATGCAACAATCACCCAGCCTTACTTTTGTTTGCCCACCCTAAAATGCTAGTGAGCACCTAACAAAATCTTTACTTAGGGCGCTTAGCGCCATATTTCGACCGACGCTGCTTGCGGTTTTTCACGCCTGCAGTATCTAGGCTGCCGCGTACCGTGTGGTAACGAACACCCGGTAAATCTTTCACACGTCCACCACGAATCAGAACAACACTGTGTTCCTGCAAGTTGTGACCTTCGCCACCAATGTACGAAGACACTTCAAAACCGTTAGTTAAACGAACGCGGCAGACCTTACGGAGAGCCGAGTTAGGCTTTTTAGGGGTTGTTGTATAAACACGCGTACAAACACCGCGCCGCTGCGGACACTGTTGCAATGCAGGCACATCACTTTTGGCCGCTCTGCGCTGTCTCGGCTGGCGAACCAGCTGATTGATTGTTGCCATTGACCTACTCCACTATCTGGCTCTTGAAAAATAGCTGCTCTCGCCCGTATTACCGGGCAACCATAGCCCTGTAACAGAGCCTAAAAAGAGGCGGCATCATATAGAAGCCACCAACCATCGTCAATAAGACTTAAAGAGAGGCCCTGACGCTATTTTATACGCCCTGGCAGTTTCAGACCGCCGCCCAAACCACTCGGCATACCCCCGGGACCTGCTCCCCCCCCAAGTTGCCCGGATATTCCGCGCATCATATTCGCAAGCCCCT
>DAOMGA010000014.1:6430-13312 GCA_035430085.1 Pseudomonadales bacterium | reverse complement strand
GGCTTTTTTGTTTCTTCCACTTTAATCTTGCAACCCCGTTATACTGAACAAGCTTTCACTAACTTGCTTAATCATGTCGGAGCCTTATGCGTACTGCTGTTCAACTCGCACTCACATCTCTCTTGGTTTTATTGTTTGCAATCGGCGAAGTGTCCGCAACAGATACGGATCAGGATGGTTTAAGCGACGCATTTGAAGCAGCGGCCAATCGCAACCCGCAACAAGCTGATTATGTTATCCGTACAGGTTATCGTCACAATTGCGCGCTGAGCGACAATGATTTGCAATGTTGGGGCGATGACCCGCGTACTGGCGCAACACCCGGATTAAGTCATCCATTTGCTATCAGCGTCAGTAGCACGCATGTCTGCGCCATTGATGACAATGGTTTGCAGTGCTGGGGTGACAGTACACACGGTAAGACTACCGTGCCCACACTGAATAAACCCACTGCAGTCAGCACAGGCTGGTATCACAACTGCGCACTGGATAGCAAAGGCGTGAAGTGTTGGGGCGACAACAGCAAAGGGCAATTGGATGTGCCAAAAAATCTGAAAAACGTCAGGCAAATTTCTGCCGGCGGATACCACAACTGCGCGCTCGATGACAACGGCGTTACCTGTTGGGGCGATAACTGGTCGCATCAACTGGATGTTCCAGCGCTGGTAAACCCGCATCAAATCAGCACGGGGAATCATCATAGCTGCGCACTGGATGACAGAGGCGTTGTGTGTTGGGGCGATACCTATTTTGATGAGACGACACACAGCTATCAGCAACGTGTTGTACCGCCATTAAAAAATCCGCGCATGGTGAGCGCTGGTTTTGATCACACCTGTGCGGTCGATGACACTGGCGTTGTGTGTTGGGGCGGCAAAGATCGCGGCCAGTCAGACCCGGCTGCAGACCTGTTGAAGCCTCCTGTTGCTGCGGTCAGCGCCGGCTGGTACAACACCTGCGCACTGGATACTGAAGGCGTGAAATGTTGGGGGGATAATACTCACAAACAAACTGAAGTACCCGCCCTGTTTTTTGATGCCGACCATGACAAAGCACAAAACCGGGATGATACGTTTCCATTTGATTTTGATAACGATGGAATGAACGATGAGGTGGATGGCGATGACGACAATGACAGCATTGCTGATGCAACAGACAACTGCCCCCGTGTAAACAACACCGATCAACTGGATACAGATAATGATGGAATCGGTGATACCTGTGATGCCGATGATGATAACGATGGCTTGGCCGATGTTGAAGATGCGTTGCCACTGGATAAAAAAGAAACAGTTGATACGGATAGCGACGGCATTGGCAACAACACCGACACAGATGATGACGGCGATGGTGTTGAAGACAAAAAAGACAAATTTCCATTAGACAAAAAAGAATCTGTCGATACTGACAACGATGGCATTGGCAATAATACCGATCCTGATGATGATAACGATGGCGCACCCGATGCTAGCGATACATTGCCACTGGATCCGAAAGAGTCCCTGGATACTGATGGTGACGGCACAGGTAACAATGCTGACAAGGATGATGACGGGGATAAAGTGCCCGATAAAAAAGATAAGTTTCCTTTGGATTCAAAAGCCAGTTAAGCAAATACTGATCAAGAAAATTCAGCTTCTAGAAAAATAGTCTCAAAGAGACCGTGAAACGCTCACGGTCTCTTTCCCGATTTTCTTCATGCCAGTAACCACCGTAGATAGAAAGATTACGCGCCATACGGTAACCGCCTTCGGCATTGATACTGCTCAGACGATCGCTATCACCCACCAGATAATATTGCTGCGCAATGTCAGTTGACCAGCTCCAACGATCCTGCTGATACAACACGCCAGCCCGCGCTCCTGTGCGAAGTGTCCAGCCCAGATCCAGCGGCCCTCCTGTGAGAATACCGCCAGTCAATTCAGCGTGACACAACATCGCCCCACAATCATAAGCCACTCCGCGATAACCATCAGCAACATTTAACAAACTGATTTTTTCATCCAGTAATTCACGCTGCCGTGATATTTGAAAGCCCCAGGAAGGCTCCTGAAAAAAATTGTCGCGGGCATTGTAACTCTGCAATCCAAACCAGCGAATACTATCAAGGCTGATTGCTTCATTGCCATTCTCCACGCGCAATGCTGCATCCAGAACGGTCAGCTGTACTCCGCGCTGGTAAGCCGACAATGGATCATGGAAATCATGGTAGGCAAGACGCGAATTGATCAACCAGTAATCTTTTTCATCATCTTGCAACCAACCCGTTTGTAAACGCGCCATGTCATGTCCGCTACTCAAAGGGTCTGGCGCATCCAGCTTACTGGATGCTGCCGGGACTAACTCGCCCGCAGCATGTTGTCGACGAATCAGTTTATTCACTTCCAGCATATGCAAGGTATATTTTTCCGGTTCAGCTTGTATCTGGATACTGCTATAACTCTCCGACAGCGCCATTACTGACAAGTCACTCACATCATCGTAAGAAATTTTATTGTCCACCAAAGCTTCAAATTCCTTTCGTTGTGTTGCATCCAACTTGGCCAGTTGCTCGTAGAAACGTTTTTTCGCAGAGGGAATATATACTGAAGAGGCAATCACGCCGTTATCGCGCAGCGCTTTTACTGTATCAATAGGCATAGTGTGGGAGGCAAATTTCTCGCGTGTATTATACGGAGGCGTGACAGTATCCAGCATGGAAATCAATCGGTAGGAACAGTTTTCATCCAGAAAAAAATAGTTGAAACTGTTTTCGCGCACTTCCCAGACATGATCGACAAAATCCCGGGCTTGCTGAGGAGAAAGCGTCAATCTATATTCTCTGATATCCCTGTCTTCACCGTCGCTATATTTCCGTAGTTTCTGGAAATACGGCGCAATTTCTATCAACCCCGGGAAATGCCCCGTCAAACCTTTGCTGATGTATATCGCAGTATTATCGGTCGAGCCAACATCAGCGTAATAACTGACGGTGGGAGATAACAACACGGGATGTATATTTTTGTCGGCGGCATCGAGCCGTAAAAAAGTGTGCCCGAATACAGAGGCAACATTTTTTAAATAGGGATCTGGATAAATCAGGACAATTTCTTCTACAGGAAAACGCCCACGCCAGTATTCCAGCTCCGGACATTCCAGCGCCAGCGGAGGCTGCAGATTAATATGGTCACGGAGAAATTTTGCCCGGGCAGGAAATCGGCACCATGCGCTGCCAGCATTGGTACTATTTTGGCGCAACGCCCAGATGGTGGCCAACAGCTCTGCATGGGCATCATCATCGCGTCTGGAAAGAAAAAATTCTGGCGCATCCACTTCGCTGCTGTATTGGCCAGTGATGCTATTTTTCTGCATATGCAGCAGAGCCAGCCATTGCGGGTGTCTGGCTAGCGTAGTCGCCGATTCTGGCGTGCCAGCGGCAGTCCATGTGCAGCACAACATCAGCCACATAACATGGCATATCAAACGCAGGGATGTTGTGGTGCAGTTTGGCATAGATTGACATCCGTTGAACGGACGTTATTGTATCGATGTCATTGCTGTTATGGATACTGTATGCACGCACGGTACTGGCGCTTTCCGCCCACCATCATTCTGGCATTGGTGCTATGTTGCCTGCATCAATCTGCCGCAGCGGATTGTGTGCTGACGCCCATCAACGAACAGTTACAAATTGCGGAATTACACACAGACGAATGGCGCCCCAATGAACCAAAATATACCGAGAAAATTTACCGCAAACGATTGCTGAGATTCGTGAACGCGTACTACAGCAATATTGCAGAGGATCTGCTGCGCGGTGAGGGCGAATACCTGATTGCACTAGAGAGACTGATGGGCTCATCCAATAAACAGTGTGTATCCGCATACAAAGCTTTATTGTTACAGGAAGTTAATAGTCACGATTTCGGAATTGCCCTGTGGGCACTCCGGATGCCACCCGCCACACAAACACAAACCTGGGCAGCATCAACTTGTCAGGATTGTGAAGTCTCCGAGAGGATAGTGAACTGATGCCAGTACAGTACGGAACCAAACGAAAGATACCACCGACGGCTATTATGCAAGGCACTGTCGCACTAGCCTATGTTGATGATGTCGCCATCATGGTGACCAATATTGCAAAATGGACAGATGCAGATGTCATAAAACTTCTGGAAGAAAGTGCACGACTCGGCAAAAAAATCAGTGCTCCTGCAGCAGTCACCCATTTTCTGGGCGAAACACTGGGTGGCGCAGCATCGCAACGCAAGATGATTGTTGACTGGATGAAACAGAATGATGTTGAGCCGACGCCGCGCACGACAACCATAACAGACTCAGCATTAATGAGAGCCGCGTTGTTAGCCTATTCGTGGATGACAAAAACCGAGATCAAAGCATTTGCTCCCAAAGATCTTTCAGAGGCTTGCATCTGGGCAACACGGGATCTGGAGACTCGCCCTGACGATGTCAAGGCTGCAGTTGAAGGCTGTTATAAATTATTAGGGAAAGTCGTCTGAGCAGGAGAATCGTATGAGTGATAAACCTTTGGTAGGTCGCAAGATCAGCCCGATGGTCATGCTGGGAGGACGCGCCAGCTTTGCACATCAGGACGGTATAGCTATCGTGATTACAGATGTCGCGAAATGGTCAGATGCTGAAGTCATGGAGCTGATAGATGGGCAAGGGAAACTGGTTGGATATGTCTCTGCCAAGGCAAACATTACGCATTTTTATGGCGATATTTTTGGCGCAACGCATCGCAAGTTGATTGTAGACTGGATCGAAAAAAATGGATTGACGCCCAGTTCACGCACTGCTCTCGTGACTGATTCAAAAATTATGCGTGCCGCCCTGACAGCTTATGCGTGGCTCACAAAAACGGAATCGAAAGCATTTGAACCAAAAGATAAACAAGCAATGTGCGAGTGGATTACTCAAGGAATGGATGCTGACCCGAATGAAATCCGCGCATCACTGGACGCTTGTTACAAGTTATTGGGCAAACCAATAACCTGAAAACCTCCTCCAGCATACACATAAAAAAACGGCACCGAGGTGCCGTTTTTGTCTAGGCCAAGCAACCCGCTAATTATTCTGCGGCATCACTTTTTGCAGCGCGACGCGCTTCACGCTCCGCTTTCTTGCGAGCTTTTTCTTCAGCTTCCAGCTGCACTTCTTCCAGACGTTTTTTCTGGTCGTCGCTCATAGGTGTCAGCAACACGCCGTCACGGTGCGCCTGTATATATTTACCGCATTTGGTGTCTTCACCCATCAAGGCGCGAATCGCATAAATCATCGCACGCATTTCTTTTACGCGTGGGTTGATCATGAAACCTTCCATGCCGTTTGCAGCCAGCATGGCTACATAGGTGCGGTTCATCAATGCACGGTGTGGCATACCAAAACTGACATTCGACAACCCGCAGTACGTGCGGATATTCGGAAATGCCTGCTTCATCATCTGCAGCAATTCAAAACTGATGGTGCCGACGTTATCGTCAGTACCAATCGGCAGAATTAATGGATCGATCCACAGATTGTGATCCGGCACGCCAGCATCACGTGATTTACGCACCAGATCTTCACAGATTTTGAAACGGCCTTTAGCGGTGTGAGTAATGCCATCATCATCCATCAACAACGCCACAATGCCGGTGTTGTATTTGGCAGCAATCGGCAACAATTTATCCGGACTGTTACCTTCATTGGTGATAGAACTGATAATAGGAACTTGCCCGCCCCAATCAAAAGATTCCAGTGTTTTGATAATCGCTGGCGGATTGGAGCTATCCAACACCATAGGGATGTTAGTCACTGCGCGTACAGTTTCCACCATCCATGGCAGATCAATCATTTCATCACAGCCGGTCACTTGCGCATTCAGATCAAGATAATCTGCGTCAGCAGCAACTTGTTCCAGCGCCACTTTCTGAATGTAAGCGGCATCGTGCGTTTTAACTGCTTCACAGATGGCCGGAATGGTGGCGTTTAAAGATTCACCGATAACAACTACTGCCATAAAGGCCTCCGATAAAAATTAAAAATAAATAAAATGTATTAAAGTGCTTTCAGACCCATTGCACGCAATTCTTCTTTCACGCGATTGTAGTCGTCGATCAAACCTTGTTTCGGTTCACATTTTTCACAATCGTAAGCATCAACAAAGTTGCGTGGACCAACACCGGATGCAATATGTTTTGCGGTTTCTTCATTGCGCTTTGCAAAAACCTTGTTCATCAGGATGTCAGCTTCTTTCGGATCCTGAATTTCCAGAGTCGCTTGCATAACTTCACCAACCAGACGGGTTTCAAGACCGGAGTGACCGCCAATCCACACATAACCCATGCCGTTGATTGTATTGGAAATGGTCATCGCCTGCGCTTGCCAGAAACCGGAATACTGGCGCCAGTGTTGTTCCATACCAGCACATACAGAAGCGATTGGCACTTTAATGTGGCGCTCACTCGCACGCGTTGCAGCAGCAACAGCCCACTGGGTTTCCTGATCAGACCAGGTGCCATCGAGATGGTTGGCAAACATTTGCGTCATACCGCCATGGCCATAAGCTAATTGGCCGAGTGCGTTACAAACGATACCGATAGCAGTTTCTGCGCCGTCACGGCAAATTGCGCCAGTGAGTGATACGCAAGAAGTCCAAGGTTCGATTTTCCGTTCCTGGCAAAATTTCGCCATCTGGAAAGCATTCCAGTCAATTTTCATTTCCGGAATGATGTGAATACCGATTTGCGTATTCCATGTGCTGCGTTTGTTTTCATCGTGATCATCAATGCAGGCAAAAGAAGCAGCGGCAGATGATGCAGTACACAACAAACCCTGGTGCATACCTGGGCGACCTTCTTCGCGGCAGATGCGTTGAATTTGCGAACACTCCCAACCTGC
>DAOMGA010000014.1:4505-6420 GCA_035430085.1 Pseudomonadales bacterium | reverse complement strand
ACATTTCTGACAAGGTGCCAGCTTTTGCAGAATGGCCGTGAACATTTTCAATGCCGCCGGTAATACCCATGGCTTTGTTAGTCGGCTCTTTTACAAACGATCGCACATACGGATCAAACCAGTCTTCACCGATAACACCGCAAGGACCGCCTGCAAGAATCGGCAATTTTTTCTCGAACTGTTTACGGTAGGTGTATTCAATACGGTCAGCGCCCTGACCGAATTTTGAAACGTGCGGGTTGCTGTTGTAATGATCGGCTGTGTCGCGAATTTCCTGTTCAGTCAATGCGATAACGCGCATTGTGTTCATGTGATAAATACCACAAGTCGCCAACAGTTCTACTGCAGCATTGAAAACGCCATCAGCGATTTTGTCAGAAATAACCGTACTTTCCGGTGTGTAAACCACTTCGTATTTTGCAGCCAGTGCGCGTAGTGTGCGCGACCATTTGATATCGAACTTGCTGGTTTTTTCCAACACTTCGCCCGTTTCAGAGCGACCCTGGAATTCCATGATGTCGAGTAACTTACCCATATCTTTTTCTCCGGTTTATTTATGCTTATGTGCAATCTAAAAAATCAAGTACGACCAAAGTGTTCGCGCATGATAGTTTTACAAAGCGTTACAGCTTCCATTGCGTTAGGTGCCCAGCCGTCAGCACCCATCATGTTGGATTTTTCCTGATTGGTTTCAGCTCCACCCATGATGATCTTGAACTTGTCTTGCAAACCCATATCACGCACGTAATTCACCACGTCTTTGCAGTTTGGAATAGTAGTAACCAGAAACGCTGACAAGCCGATAATGTGTGCACCAACTTCTTTGGCTTTTTCAATGAAGCGCATGGAGTCATTGTTTACGCCGATCGAATGCACTTCAAAACCGGCGAGCTCCAATTGTTTGGCAACAAGACCATAACCGATATCATGCAAGTCACCGGATACCGCGCCAATCACCACAACACCCTGACTGGTACCGTCGGCAGTTACTGGCAAATGCGGGTCAATAATCTTGATGCAAGTTTCAGCGAGTTCACCGCCAACCATCAATTCAGCGAGAAAGTAATCTTTTGATTCAAAGAGCTGACCAATTTTTTCCAGACCTTTTACGACACCATCTTTCAAAATGGAGACAGGATCGAGGCCAGCTTCCAGGCATTCTTTGACAAGCTCTATCGCTTCGTCATCAAGGTCAGCAATCAGTTCGCCAATTTCTGCAATATCATTCTGGTCCATAACAATCTCCTCGATCTATAACGTATTGGTGATAAAAGGTTAGTGTGATTTCAGGCTATAGCCGCCAAACGTTCCCGGCGACTTTTGCGGGGTTCTGCCGCTGGTGCGGGGTAAATACCATACCGTGCCAATGACGGAAATGCATGTTTTTTGTTGGGTAATAAGGTAGCGTCCACGAAGTGCGGCACGAAGCCCGGTTCGTTGGTCAGCTCGACGTAGTGGATCTTGCGGGCGATATGCTCAGCCTCTTCGCGTTTGGCGCGGTTCATCAAAGCCATACGTGCGCCGTCACCGGCGGCATTGCCTACCGAGTGCATATTGCCGAATCCTACATCATGGAACAAGCCAAGCATCAACGAGCGGCGCAGATCCAGATGCGAACCAAATGCGCCAGCGAGAATCACTTTCTCTGGTTTGTCGCGCCCCAGTTTATCCAGCAACACCTGTATGCCTGAATACACCGCAGCCTTGGCGAGCTGTACATTGCGCACGTCGTCAATCGTCATGGTGATGTCGCGGCCAATAGTGGTTTCTTCTGCCCAGGCAATCACAAATTCCGGATCGCCATCTTCACCACGGCGTAAACGCGGCGTCTGGATCTCCATATTGAATTTGCCATTCATAGCGAGAATGCCAGCTTTAAACAATTCGGCAACGGCATCGATAATGCCTGAGCCGC
>DAOMGA010000014.1:0-4492 GCA_035430085.1 Pseudomonadales bacterium | reverse complement strand
TCATTCGCGACCAAACGTGTATTCCACGCTTCTTTACCGATCACTTTGTAACGCACATCAAACGTACCCGGTTCAACACGTACTTTTTCAATGGCGCCGCGTGCAGCACGCACACCATATTTAATGCTTGCACCTTCCAGTGCAGGACCAGTCGGGCAGGAAGTGGAATAAATCTTGTCGCGGTTACCCACCAGAATTTCACCGTTGGTGCCGATGTCTATAATCGCAACCAGTTCATCTGAATTGTACGGTTCCAGTGCAATCGCTACGGCAGTGTTATCCGCGCCGACAAATCCGGCTTGATTGGCAAGCAAGTGAATGTTGATCGACGGCAATACATGGTCAACGTGCAAATCGCGCGCTTTGATATTTACCGACTGTGAAATACGTGGATTGAATGGCGACTTGCCGAGTGAATCCGGATCAAGTCCCAGAAAAATATGATGCATACAAGTATTCGCCACCAGCACAATTTCACTGATATCTTGCGCTGTATAGCCAACAGATTTTGTTACTCGGTCAGCCAGTTCAGCCAAAGAGCTAGTGACGGCTTTTTGCATGCGATCGAGTTTTTCAGGATTGTCGCTCGCGGCGATGCGGTTCATCACGTCGTCGCCGCCAATCTTGATTTGGGGATTCATCAGCGATTCAGTCGCCAGCGTTTCGCCGGTGTGCATATCGCATAGATAAGACGCCATCGTCGTGGTGCCAAGATCCACCGCTAAACCCAACAGGGTTGCCGTGGTATCGCCATTCTCAATGCGCACCACTTCGCCAATGCCATTCGGATCCGGCAACCACACGGTAGCCGTCAGTTGCATGACTTTTGCACGTTGCGGTTTGGCAATATCGGATAATTGCTTCAGCGTGGTGAAATCAATCGCCACATTAATATTATGTTCAGCTTTCAATGCATCGCGCAGCCGCTCCCAATCACCGCGATGATCTTCAAGAGTTGGCGCAGGCACCGTGGCAAAATATTTGCGCGTTACCGGGTCGCGCACTGCTATCGGTTTTCCTGCAGCTTTGCGCACAATGGCTTCACGCACACGCGCTTCTTCAGGAATAAAAACAACAGCGTCGCCCAATACGCGCGCCTGACAGCTCAGACGTTCGCCTTGTTTGTATTGGTGTTTGCGTGTGATTTTCTGTTCGTGTTCGCTCACCGGCGTGACGTGCGAGTTGCGTGAACGCAAACCATGACCGGTAGTGATCATATGACCCATGGACAATTCATGACCTTCGTCATCAAACGTGCCGTCCATCACCTGACACTTGCATTTCGCGCACGCGCCGGTGCCGCCGCAAATGGATTCAATGCCAATACCGAGTGTACGCGCTGCGTCGAGCAACGGTGTGCCAGCAGTGAACTGACCTTTTAGGCCCGCGGGTAAAAACAATACATCGAATGTGTTGGGTGCGCTCATGCTGATACTTCCTCAACACTGAGCATTTGTCGTGCTACGCGTTTCAATTCCTGTTTGTAGGTATCCAGCCGCACAATAGTTTCTGCGTTGGCCAACAGCGGCGCGTCCATAATAAAGAACATCGAAGCACCCGCGAGAATGGACCAGAATTGCACCGGGTCAATCGCACGAAATGCGTTGCTACGCTGCCCTTCGCTGAGTGCGGCAATCAGGCGCGCAAACATCGGCTCCACATATTGCTGAACCTCTTGACGCAAACCGCCTTCAGAGCCAGCCACTTCACGCATAAATAGACGCATGAGCGTCGGGCGTTCTCCAGCGAAATCCAGCCAGGCTTCAACTGCAGCTTCAATGCGTTCTGGCAGATCAACGGGCAAGTCCAGCGCCGTGCTGATGCGGGTATTGAGCTGAGTGAATAGCTTCTCCAGCACGGCGTTGTATAGGGTTTCCTTGTCCTGGAAGTGGTAGATCACCGCTGTACGGGTGATTCCCACGTCTTCGGCGATGTCTTCCAGCCGGCAGGGATAGAAGCCCGTGGCGGCAAAGCGCAGTTCAGCCGCGCCGAGTATTAACTCGCGTGTTTCGTCCGCCTTGAGCGTGGTGCGGCGAGGGGGTAAGGTAGCTTGACTTACTGACATGCAAGTAGCTTACTCGCGAGTAAGTTTTGATGCAAGCGCTATCCAATTTGGCCATTGCTGCATAAGGCATTACTTGGTCGGTTGGGACATGTTATGCCTTATTTCAAATTTGGACATGTTATGCCTTATTTAATGCCTCGTATTTCTACCCATCCTCGTTTGTCTCGTTTTGTCCTATCTTGTCCCAAAAATCACAAGTGAAAATAAAGCATAAACTCGACCATTTGCCGAAGTTAATGAATTTTAGCAACATGTTGTTGCATTATTTCTGAGAAATACTAAATATAAAAAGGAAATATATGTAGGATAAAACTCATGTCACTCACTGCATTTGACCAAATCATGGCGCGTTGGTGTACAGAGCCATGCCCATTCAAAATACTGAGTGTGCAAGCAGGGTTATTAGGTGTCAGTGAAACGGCACTAAAGCAGTATCGCCGCTCACATGACGCACTATTGCCAGCTGACACTATCAAACGTATTGATTTGTTATCCCGGTTGGCAATGGCGCTCCAAATAATGGTGGGCCATAACACGCAGCTGGAAGTTGAATGGTTGGAGTACACGAATCAGGGCAATGCTCCGTTATTACAATTGCTGGATAACCAATCGCCACTCGATTATATAAAAACCCACGGCATTGCCGGATTGGAAACCGTGTGTGGATACCTGGAAGAAAGAGCGGCGCGCGTACAAAATAATCAACGGTATTTATTGTGTCTCGGTGTCTGCAATACCCTGTTTGATACCCCCCACGTGCAAGTCGATATGGTTTTAGCGTTGGCGCTGCAAGGTGTACAAAATCCACAGGATGCGTGGCAGGCCGATATTAGGGAGGCGCGGAATTTGCCCACAGCCATCCCGTTGGGCGAACACCATGTCTTGTTGCCCAGACCGTATTTGCAAGAACTGATTGAATACATTCAGCAACATCCGAACTTGGATGTTGCCATCATCAGCGGCGCCACTCGCGAATATATTGATAAGTTTCTGGGTATGGTGGCACCCGCGTTGCTGGAAATGTGCCAGTTCATCTGGTCCCGCGAAGACAAACCTTGCTATTACAAACGGGGAGCCGGCACAACATTCAAAACGCTGGAGAACATTCCGGAATTAAAAGGCTACAGAGCCGGCAGGATATTAATGGTTGAGCATAACGATGTGTTTCCACCTGCATCGCGCCTGCGTGTTTCACCCTTCTATGGAGAGAGCTTCACTGCGGCCATGCTGGAGAATGAAAGGGGCTTGCAGGATGTTATCCGGCGCTTGTCTATCCTGACGCAGGTGGATGACATTATCGCGTTGAGAAAAACGGAAGAGGCGGCTTTTAGAAAGCACGCCGAGCAAGTGACAGCATGGGTAAACGAGAACAGAATTTCGATGTTTGATGCAGGCTATAACGAAAAAATGGCTGCGTGTCCCTTTAAGCCCCCCATCGCTATTGATGACATACGGGCCGATATTGATTGAAATTTCAACAACAAATGTAACGCGCACAAGGATATAACCCCATGCGAATATTTGCAGCATCCGATCTTCATTTTGAATTTCACAACGCTATCGATTGGTTGCCGCCTCTACCAGAAGCGGATGCGTTTGATGTCATGGTGTTGGCTGGAGATGTAGGTACCAGTGCATACTTGGGTGCAGCGCTTCGACGACTGCGGTATAAATTCCCAGATAAGCCGATAATTCTTGTCGTCGGCAATCATGAGCATTTCGGCAAAAACATCAATCGAGATGTTATGTCGCGCATCGATGTGCCCGATGTACATTTCTTAGAAAACGGGCGTGTTGATCTCCAAGGCTATCATTTTTTGGGCACTACGCTGTGGACTGGATTCGACTGCCTTGGCGAAAAAAACACGAAAAAAGCAATGGAAATGGCATGGAAACATATTGCCGATTTTATCAGTATTCGCACGGCAGAATTATCTGAAACCAACGGAGTTCATCGATATATCACCGCAGAGGAGATGGCAGACCTGTATCAGAAAGCGCGTGCATGGTTAATCGCAGAGCTGCAAACAGTTGATCCTGAAAAAACTATTGTGGTGACACATTTTCCGCCATCCAGAGAATATCGGCATGGTCAAATTCCGGAAGATCTGATCGGTGCGTATTTTCAAGCCAATTGTATGGACATCATCAAGCAGTACCAACCTGCACTCTGGATATATGGACACAATCATTTTTCAAATACGCATACCTGCGGAAAAACGAAAATAGTGAGCAATCAATACGGCTACCCCAGCGAATCCACGGGTTATCGTGGCGATTTGATTATTAACGTATCGGGTATTCCTTCTCTAGGACAGATGTTAGCGGACAGTGACCCTACAGCGCCAAGATCGCCCGAATCAGAGGCATGGATTAACGGCTCACCAGCAGGTAAGGAAAAGTTATGATGTCACAAAAGACACATAC
>DAOMGA010000013.1:0-13325 GCA_035430085.1 Pseudomonadales bacterium | reverse complement strand
ATTACAGGTTTTTATCAGTGCGATTGTCAGCCAGCAATTGTCCACCAAAGTGGCTGCTACCATTCTTAAGCGCGTGAATGCGTTGATAGATAAGAAAGGAGCGCCCTGCGCAAAAAAAATATTGGCGACAGATGATGAAGTGTTACGTGGTGCTGGCTTGTCTTATATGAAAGTATCGTATCTTAAAGATCTGGCGCAGCATTGTGTGGATGGAAAATTTCCTACGCTGGAGCAAGTGCGGCAGATGTCGGACGAGCAGATCATCGAATCTTTCACGCAGATCAAAGGCGTTGGGCGCTGGACTGTTGAAATGTACCTGATTTTTGATCTTGGACGTGCCGATGTTTTTCCCGGCGACGATTACGGTATTCGCAAGGCGATTGCAAAATTGCATAGCCTCCCTGAATTGCCGCCGGCAAAACTGATGGCGCAATATGCTGAGCAGTGGAAACCCTATCGCAGTGTGGCTTCGTTGTATTTGTGGCGTTCGCTGGATTAGTAAAACAAGCGTGTTTACGTAGACTTCAGTTCCTTTCGCAGTTCTTTTTTGATCACTCGCATTTCCTCGGCCTCCAGTTTTTCAATAATGTTGTCGAGGGTGCGGCTGATCTTGGTGCAGTTCCGGATCCACTCCATTTTTGGCCAGGTGGCCTGCTCACCGGCTTTGACCAGTTTGATGATGTCGGACGTTTCCGGGTTGCTGAAAATCTTCCAGGGATTTAGCGACTTGAAATCCGGACTGATATTGATGTGGGCTGAGTAATCCTGTGCCACCAGTGCGTGTACTTGGGTGAGAAAGTAGCCTAGCGCCGGGGAGGACATGCTGTCTGTCGTGTGTTTCAGTACGTTACTGAAAATATGTTTGGTCGTTTGGGATGTGATGCCCAGATACAGTTGCCTGAAATCCTTGGCTTGCCCTTTTTCTGAAACAAAGGGTAATACATGAGGGTTAACCTGGCTGGCGATGAAGTGGTTGACCCCGTACAAGCGGGACAACCTTTTGCCTGGCAGGTCGTCGGAAAGGCTGCCATCAACCCATTGTCGGGAAGGGTTGAACGGACGTACTTCGCCGGAAAAGGTTTTGGCGGCCAGCGTAACCGGTGGGAATAGTCCAGGCACGGCAGTGGATGCCAGTACACCCTTACGGATGAATACGGTCGGTGAGCTGATGGCGTTCAGCATGCGTGACTCGTGGTTCAGACGGGACGGTGAGATAGTGATGTTGATGGCGCGTCGGGACTTGGCGAAGGCTTCTTCAAAAGTGAGATCCGGCAGGATGTTGGCTAATGTGCTTTCCAGATGTTCTCCGTCCAGCAGGGCTTCGCCTTTGAACAGGCGCTTCCAGCCCATGAATTTCATGGCTTCCTGTTTGATGGTTTCCAGTTTGAAGTAGCTTTCCAGTTCCTTGTTGGAATGGGTACCCAATACAGCAGCTACTACCGAGCCAGCGCTGGCGCCAGAAATCACAGTGGGCAGCAGGTCTTCTTCATATAGCGCCTTGGCCACCCCGACATGGAACATGCCGAAATTGGCACCACCACTAAGCATCAGCGCAGAGCGGCCAAAGCAGTGACTGGCGCGACGGAAAAAGTCGATTTTTCTGTCAAAACCGATAACGCGGTTTTTGACGGCAGCGATGTGATCCAGTGCTGAGACCAACTCGTCAATATATTCCTGAATCAGTTTCTTGGTGCCAAAGGTGGCGTAGGTATGCAGCGAAGCACGGCCGATGCCGCCGAGATTGCCGTGGATGCCCTCATTCAGTGTGTACAGCAGCTCCACGTCTTCTTTCTTGTTGCGCATGTCGCGCAGCTCCTCCAGTCGCATGCGGATCAAACCGTGATCGTACAAATCACACTCTTGTTCCTCTTTCCATGCTTCAAGACCAGATACCCGGTCGAACTCCAGCGCCTGTTCGCGCCAGGCGGAATAGTCCGTGGCGTTATCCAGACCTTTTTGCAGTGCTTTCAGTTTGCGTGCGTTCATGGGAGTCCTGTGTCAGGAGAGTTGTCGTGTGAAATGACCGGAAGCTGGGTAGCTGCGAGGTGCCATCAAGATTTTCAAGCAAGTAGCCTGCCAACAATAGGGACCAATCTCTACCGGTCTGGAAATCTACTGCGACATCATGTCGCATCGGCTTTAAGACGTTAAATCCCTACAATTCGCCCGCTTTTTCTATTGCGGGAGTTTGTTTAATGTTGCAGCCAAAATACGTGTCGTTAGCCATTGCCTCCGTGTTGGCTTTTTCTGGAGTCTGCTTGCCCATCATGGCGCTGGCACAGGAAAAAGAGCGGGAACCGGTTCTGGAAGAAGTCAACGTTCAGGCGGACAAGCTGCAACCTGCGGCTATGTCTAACGCAGTCAATTCCGGCGCTCTGCAACAGATGCGTGCCGCCACCAGCGATACAGCGAGTCTTCTGGCGAATACGCCGGGTGTCAGTCTCTATAGTGCTGGAGGTGTTTCCAGTTTGCCCGCTATTCACGGGTTAGCAGATGACCGGTTGCGCATCAAAGTAGACGGGATGGATCTGATTGCTTCTTGCCCCAATCACATGAATCCACCGCTCTCTTATCTTGATCCTGCCGGTGTCGGCACACTCACCACGTATGCAGGCATTACGCCCGTCAGCGTGGGTGGCGACAGCATTGGAGGCAGCATTATTGCCGAGACGCGTGATCCGGTTTTCGCTGCCAATGGAAAAGATTTGTTGACCCAGGGAGAGATGGGGGCGTTTTATCGCAGCAATGGCAATGTACGCGGCAGTAATATTGCAGTCGCGGCGGCCAGTGAGCAACTCAACCTCAGTTATACGGCTTCGAGCGTGAAATCGGATAATTACACGGCAGCTGACAATTTCAAATCATCGACGGTGACAGGGCGCCTTGGTCATACATTGCCCGAGGATGAAGTGGGTTCATCTGCCTATGAAAGCATCAACCAGACCTTGGGTCTGGCGCTGAAGGGTGGCGACCATCTGCTGGATACCCGGTTGAGTTTCCAGAAAGTTCCGGAGCAGCTTTACCCGAACCAGCGTATGGATATGCTGGAAAACGAACAGAACAGCATCAATACACGCTACGTGGGTCAATTCAACTGGGGTGAACTGGAGGCGCAGGTTTATGAGGAAAAAGTGGATCCGCACCACATGGATTTCGGCGACGACAAGCGAGTCTGGTACTCGATGATGATGCCGGAGGGGATACCGTGTTCACCTATCGGTCCCGCTTGTGCTTACGGCATGCCGATGGATACCGAGAGTACAAATACTGGCGTGAATCTCAAAGCGGATATCAATCTTGATGAGAAGAATCTTTTACGTTTAGGCGGCGTGTACCAGAACTATTCACTGAATGACTGGTGGGAGCCATCTGGCGGGATGATGGGCCCCGGTATTTTTGTGAACATCAACAACGGGCAGCGTGATCGTGCGGGTCTTTTCAGCGAGTGGGAATCACGTATCAACACGGAATGGCTGACGTTGCTCGGTGTTCGTTATGAAACAGTCAATATGAATGCGGGTGATGTGCAGGGATACGAAGATACGAATGGCATGATGATGCCGAGTAACCAGCGAGCAGATGCAGCCGCATTCAATGCAGAGAATCACGAACGCACGGATGATAATTGGGATCTGACAGCGTTAACTCGCTACACGCCGGATGCGAATGCGGATATTGAATTGGGTGTGTCGCGTAAAACGCGTTCTCCTAATCTTTACGAACGTTATACCTGGTCTACCTGGGGTATGGCTTCAATTATGAATAATTTTGTGGGCGATGGTAACGGTTATGTCGGCAATATTGATCTTGATCCTGAAGTGGCGAATACCGTGTCAGCTACGTTTGATTTTCACTCAGTAGATCGTCAGTGGGAAATCAAGGCAACGCCATTTTATTCCAGAGTTGATAATTATATTGATGCGGTGCGGTGTACATCGGGCGCTGCATGCACTCCAATAAACCAGACAACCCGCGACCAGTTTGTTGTGCTGAAGTATGAGAATCAGGAAGCTGAATTGTATGGGGTGGATTTGTCTGGCGGCATGCCGTTGGCATCAACCAGAGTGGGTGATTTTGGTCTGCAGGGTTTGTTGAATTACGCACATGGAGAGAATCTTGATACGGATGATGATCTCTACAACATCATGCCGCTCAATGCGACGTTGTCCGTGACACACAAACTCGGCAGCTGGGAAAGCAGCGTTTCAGTAATGGGTGTAGAGGAAAAAGATAATCTCTCTGACGTGCGCAATGAAATCAAGACGCCCGGTTATAGCGTCACCAATTTGCGGACCAGCTATTCATGGGAACAGGTGCGGGTTGATGCAGGCGTGGATAACGTGTTTGACAAGATGTACTACGAACCACTAGGCGGTGCTTACGTGGGTCAAGGAACTACCATGGGAATCAACTCTATCCCTTGGGGTATTGGTGTGCCGGGTATGGGGCGTTCCATTTACGCGGGTGTTACCTACAGATTCTAGCTGAGGCTACCGCTGCTGGGTTTTATATAATGCTAGAAATTATAGCAATCCTGCAGCGATATTGATGGTCAGTGCCAATACGGTTGTGTTGAAGATATAAGCCAACACGCAGTGCATCAAACTGATACGCCGCATCGGCTGTGAGGAAATTGAAACGTCAGCGGTTTGACCCGATGTGCCAATGATGCAGGCAAAATAAAGAAAATCAGTGTAGTCAGGTTTTTCTGTTCCCGGAAATTGCAGACCACCATCATGTCCTTTGTTTTTGTGGATGTAAAAATCATGTGCATAGGTGAATGCAAACATCAGGTGAATAAAAAGCCATGATGTGGCGACAGTTATTACAGCCAACGTAATATGAAAATATTTCACCGATCCTTGCAATGCATCGACACTGGCGAGATCGATAAAAATAGCAGCCAGGCAAGCAATGGTGGCGAGAATAATGCTCACCATAACAGTCAATCGGCCTTCTTCCTGTTCGCGCGCACGGGGGTGAATGTGTTCATGGGATGATTGCACAATCATGATGCCTGCCAACAACAGATACAGGCAGACGCCGCTATTCCAGGTGACCAGCAGGCGGGTAGTGGTTTGCAGTGTCATTATCGACGGCAGCAAGGAAAATACGATCACAGAGAACAGGATGCATGCCAGTAAGCGCGGCCAGGCCTGCAGTTGACGAACCACGAAATGGCGCTGTGGTCTGGTGTGGTGTGATGTGTTGTCAGTGGGCATGGATCGAGCCTATCACCATCAATACCGCTAATTCGGCCAGTTGCTGCGCGCCGCCCAGACAATCCCCGGTGTAACCGCCGATGCGTTTGCGGTAGTACCACGCCGCCCAGCAGCGCACTGCCAACTGACAGGCGATGACAGGCAGCCAACTGCCTGCTGGAAGTAACAACAGTGCGGGGGCGGCAACGATCAGTGTGAATACGAAGTCTTGGCAGGTGAAATGGGAAATGGGAGTTTTGATCTTTGCCGGATCTTCGGTATCACGCACGTAGGCGAGCGACAGCAGTAAGGATGTGGCTGTTGTGCGGCTCAGCACGTGACCGGCCATCAACGCTGCCATTGCTGCGGGTGCTGACAGGCTGGTCAACAGGCTGATCTTGCCTGCCAGCATCAGCCCTAATCCCAGTGTGCCATACGTACCCAGGCGGGAATCTTTCATGATGAGTAATACTTGCTCTTTCCCCCAGCCTCCGCCAAACGCATCACACATGTCGGCAAAACCGTCTTCGTGGAAAGCGCCTGTCAGCAAGATGGCTAGCGCTGTAGCGACAATGACGGCGGGAAGCCATGGAAGAAAATACGCACATAACCACAATAAGCATGCAGCTATTCCACCAACCAGCCAGCCGACCAGCGGGAAAAATCGTGCCATGCTTGCAGACAGTTCAGGGTCATATTTTAGAAGTGGTGAAACAGGTAAACGTGTGAGAAACATCACTGCCATCAGGAATTGCTGCCAGTACTGCGGGATAGTCATCAGGGTGATTGCCTGTTGTTTGTGCGTAAGATTGCGGGTGGCGCACCATGATAGCGCTCACTATCATGGCAGTTACTTGGTGTGAGTATTTTTGCACCAAATAAGTCAAATATCGAAGACAAAACAAAGAGACTTTACTGTAGAATCTCGCGCCAACCGAAGTCCCGCCGTTAGGGAGTCCATGGTGAAGCCCACCGACATTAAAGACCCAGAATACTTCCACAAAGTTGTCGATTGTCAGTACGCCTGCCCGGCGCACACGCCAGTCCCTGAGTATATCCGCTTGATTGCCCAAGAGCGCTACGCCGAGGCCTACATGGTCAATTGGGAATCGAACGTATTCCCCGGTGTATTAGGTCGCACTTGTGATCGCCCTTGTGAGCCTGCGTGTCGACGTGGTCGCGTCGAAGAGACGCCGGTGGCTATCTGCCGCTTGAAGCGTGTAGCTGCAGATAACAAAGGTGACGTGCAGGGCATGATGCCGAAAATTCCTAGCCAAAAAAATGGCAAACGCATTGCGTTGATCGGCGGCGGCCCTGCTGCATTAACTGTTGCACGTGATCTGATGCCGCTCGGCTATGAAATTGATTTGTACGATGAGCAACCTGCTGGCGGCGGTTTTATGCGCAGTCAGATTCCATCATTCCGTTTGCCACACGAAGTGCTGGATCAGGAAGTCAATTTTATTACTGATATGGGCGTGGTCACGCACTACAACACACGTGTTGATAGCCTGAATAGCGTACTCGCAAAAAATTATGATGCCATTTTTGTTGGCACCGGCGCGCCACGTGGTCGGGATCTGAAATTGCCAGGTAGTGAAGCGGCTGCTGCCAATATCCGCATCGGTATTAATTTCCTCGCCGATGTTGCATTCAATCACACCACTAAAATTGGTAAACGCGTTCTGGTTATAGGTGGCGGTAACACGGCGATGGATTGTTGTCGTACCGCGCGCCGTATCGGTGGTGAAGATGTAAAAATTGTGGTGCGTAGCCCGTTTGAAGAAATGAAAGCGTCGCCGTGGGAAATTGAAGACGCACAGCACGAAGGTATTCCGTTTTTCAACAATCATATTCCAAAAGAATATGTGGTGGAAAATGGCAAGCTGGTAGGCATGCGTTTTGAAAAAGCGGAAGCGACTGTGAATGCTGAAGGTCGCCGCGAAATGAAACCGACTGGCGAAATCGTGTTGTTTGAATGCGATGACGTGTTGATGGCTGTTGGTCAGGAAAATGCATTTCCGTGGATTGAAGCGGATAGTGGTGTGGCGTTTGATAAATGGGGAACGCCGGTTCTTGATGAAGTGACGTTCCAGTCCAGCAACCCGAAAGTATTTTTTGGTGGTGATGCGGCATTCGGTCCCAAGAATGTCATTACTGCTGTGGCGCATGGCCATCAGGCGGCTATTTCCATTGATTTGTTCTGTAGTGGTAAATCAGTGTCGGATCGTCTGGAGCCGGGCACTACGCTGATCAGTCAGAAAATGGGTATTCACGAGTGGAGTTACGATAGCGATATTTCGCACGAATTGCGCCACGCGGTACCGCATGCTCCGAAAGAAAAAGCGCTGTCGGATCGCATGCTTGAAGTGGAGTTGGGTTTTGATCGCGAAACCGGTTATGAAGAAACCCAGCGTTGCCTGAACTGCGATGTGCAAACAGTATTTACTGCAAATAAATGTATCGAATGCGATGCCTGCGTGGATATTTGTCCGACGCGTTGCATCACGTTCACTGCGCCCGTTGAAGATGAAGAAACCTTGCGTGAAAACCTCAGTGCGCCAGCGGTTAACCATGAGCAGGCGCTTTACATTGCTGACGGTTTGAGCACAGGTCGCGTGATGGTGAAAGACGAAGACGTATGTTTGCACTGTGGCTTGTGTGCAGAGCGCTGCCCGACTTCAGCCTGGGATATGCAGAAATACCTTTATAGCGTCACGAAAGCTGGCAATGACAAGAAGTGCGCGGCTTGATGACGAGGATGCGGCTATGAAACAGATCGAGACAGTGAAAAAAATCGAAGCAATCAATGATTTCGTCGTCAAGTTTGCGAATGTTAATGGGACAGGTTCATCCAGTGCGAATGCGCTGTTTGTAAAAGCAGTGTTTCGTATGGGTATTCCTGTCAGCCCACGCAATATTTTCCCGTCCAACATTCAGGGTTTGCCAACCTGGTACGAAGTGCGTATTTGCGAGAAGGGCTATCTTGGTCGTCGTGGCGGTGGTTCTGACATCATGGTGTCGGTCAACCCTCAGTCGATGGCAAAAGACATTCAGGATGTAACGCCTGGCGGCTACTTTATTTACGATTCTACCAAGCCGCTCGACAAAAAAATGGTGCGCAACGATATTAATATCCTGCCTATTCCGCTGATGGAAATTTCCATGCGCGAATACTCGGATCCGCGCCAGCGTCAATTATTCAAGAACGTCATTTATGTTGGCGCGCTGGCTGCATTGATCGATATTGAATTTGAAGTGTTGACTGGTTTGATCGGCGATCAGTTCAAGGGTAAAGAAAAACTGATTGCACCTAATGTGCATGCGTTGGAATTGGGTTACCAATACGCCAAAGATACTTTCCAATGCCCACTGGGTTTGCGCTTGAAGCGCTGTGATAAAGTGGGCAATCGCATTCTGATTGATGGCAATACCGCCTGCGGTCTGGGTGCTGTTTATGGTGGCGCGACAGTTGCTGCTTGGTACCCGATCACGCCGAGTACATCGGTGGTGGACGCTTTTGAAAAATATGCCAAAGGCATCTTCGGCAACACACCCGAAATGATCGCGCCGAGCACGTCGGTGGTCGATGCGTTTGATAAATACGCCAATCGCCTGCGTGTTGATGCAGGAACGGGTGAGAAAAATTTCGCCATCATGCAGGCAGAAGATGAATTGGCAGCCATGGGTATGGTTATTGGTGCAAACTGGAATGGTGCGCGTTCGTTTACCGCGACATCCGGTCCTGGCGTATCGTTGATGAGCGAATTTCTTGGTCTCGCCTATTTCGCAGAAATTCCTACGGTGTTGATTGATGTGCAGCGTTCAGGTCCGTCAACCGGTATGCCGACGCGCACACAGCAATCTGACATCATTTCTGCGGCCTATGCTTCGCACGGCGATACCAAACATGTGTTGCTGTTTCCCGCTACACCAAAAGAATGTTTTGATATGACAGCCGATGCATTTGATCTGGCTGAGCAGTTGCAGACGCCAATCATTATGCTGACGGATCTGGAGCTCGGTATGAATGATCATCTGTCACAGCCGTTGAACTGGGACGACAAGCGCTCTTATAAACGCGGCAAGACATTGAGTGCCGAACAACTGGATAAAATCGAGCGCTTTGGTCGTTATCTGGATGTCGACGGCGATGGTATCTGTTATCGCACTATTCCGGGCACGCATCCTAGTAAGGGCGCATTTTTCACACGTGGTACATCGCGTGATACTTACGCGGTTTACACCGAAGACGGTGATAAATACGTTGAGAATATGGAGCGTCTGGTTCGTAAATTTGAAACTGCTAAACAGTATGTGCCTGCACCAGAGTTGTACAAGCAGCATGATCATGCTGCTGCAACCTACGGTGTGATTTTCTTCGGCACGTCGACGGAAGCTTCACTGGAAGCGTTGGATATTCTTGCCGAAGAAGGTCTTCGCTTGAATGCCCTGCGTATCCGCGCTTTCCCGTTCAATAAGACGGTTGATGATTTTATTGCGCGACATGAAAAAGTCTTTGTTGTGGAACAGAACCGTGATGCGCAGTTGCGCACTTTGTTGATGGCTGAAAATGATGTATCACCAAAACAAATGATTCCGGTACTGAATTACGATGGTATGCCTATTACTGCGCAGCAGATCCTGCGCAAAATCCGTGGTCACCTGCATCCTGCGACTGTTACTCCCATTCGCAAAAGTGTGTAGGCGAGCATTCAACGACAGAAAGAGAGCGACATGACGTACGTCCGCAGCCGTTTTGAACATCCATCCGCCAAGCCTAACAGTCTTGGTTATAGCCTACGTGATTATGAAGGCTCACTATCGACCCTGTGTGCAGGTTGCGGTCACGATTCTATTTCTGCTGCGATCGTGCGTGCTTGTTATGAGTTGTCGATACAGCCACACCGTGTTGCCAAATTATCCGGTATTGGTTGTTCATCAAAAACCCCGACCTACTTTCTTGGCCAGTCGCATGGTTTCAATTCCGTACATGGCCGTATGCCTTCAGTTGCGACGGGTGCGAATCTGGCAAACCGTGACCTGCTATATATAGGCGTATCCGGTGATGGTGATACAGCGTCTATCGGTATGGGACAATTTGCTCACGTAGTGCGTCGTAGTCTCAACATGCTTTATATCGTTGAAAACAACGGTTGCTACGGTCTGACTAAAGGTCAGGATTCCGCAACAGCCGATGTCGGTTCTGTTAGTAAAAAAGGCAGCGAAAACCAGTACCAGCCAATGGATCTCGTCAGCTTGGCTTTGCAATTGGGTGCTACGTTTGTCGGGCGCAGTTTTTCTGGTGATAAAGAGCAATTGGTGCCGCTATTAAAAGCTGCTATGTCGCATCAGGGCTTTGCATTTATTGATGTGATTTCACCTTGCGTGACATTTAATAATCACAAGGGCTCTACAAAAAGTTATGACTATGTGCGTGATCATCTGGATGCAACTGGCGCTATGGATTTTGTGCCAATGCGTGAAGAAATTGTCACCAATTATCTGGAAGGCAGCACGCAGGACGTGACGTTGCACGATGGCTCGGTAGTGCGGTTGCAAAAAGCGGGCAATGACCATGATCCGCGTGATCGCAGTGCTGCGCTGGCTGCGCAACGTGAGTCGGTACTGAAAGGTGAAATTCTTACTGGCTTGTTGTATATCGATCCGGAAGCTGCCGAGACGCATCAATTTCTCAACACAACATCAAAGCCCCTCAATTCTTTGACAGAAAAAGAACTCTGTCCGGGTAGTTCTGCATTGGACAGAATCAACGCCAGTTGGCGTTGAGGTGTGGTTGTCGCTGATACGCCATCAGCGATACACACGCTGGATCAACCACTCTTGCACACGCAGTGGCAGTAAAGCTTGCAGGTAGGTAGTGAAAGAATCTTGCCCGACGCGATAGCGATATTGCGGTGAGATAGCCATCATCATATCGAGAATTTTCCCGGCGGCGACATCGGGTGCAGTACCTTTCTGTCTGTCACCAAATTCACCGAATTTTTGCATCAGCTTCCCGTATACCCGGCCAAAATTTTCATCCATCGCGACTTTTCCCTGCACGGCATTTCTAGTAGAGCCACGCATAGCGGTATTGATAAAGCCAGGATTGATCATGCCGACATCGATGGGGGCATCCAGTAATTTCATTTCCATACGCAAGCTTTGGCAAAACGCTTCAGTGCCCCATTTACAAGCCATATAAATACTCAGGAACGGGAATATCAATGAAGGAATGCCAGCGCCTGTCCCGACAAAATAGATGCGTCCGCGCCGGTTTTTACCCTGCAGGGTTTGCTGCATTAACGGCAGAAATGCTCTCGCCAGTCGTATATGTCCCAGCAGATTGGTTTGGGTCTGGTAATGCAGTATATCTTCATTCAGATAGGGAACCGGTGCGATCATACCCACTCCGGCATTACTGATCACACCTGCCAGAAAACCGCCATTCTTTGCCATTTCCATTTGGACGGTGGCAGCAGCAGCGGCTACGCTGGAAGCGTCTGCCACATCGATCAGCACAGGTGTAACGCATCCTTTAGCGGCTAATGCTTTCACTGTGTCGGCGTCTTCTGGTTTACGCACGCCGGCAAAGACATGAAAGCCGGCTGCTGCCAGTCGTTTTACAGCGGCATAGCCGATGCCGGTAGAGGTGCCGGTGATCAACACGCTGCCTTCTGTTCGGGAATATCGTTTGGAGAGCATCGGTGGGTTCCTGCCAGAATTCTTGCGCCATACTAGCGAAACACCTGTCTGCTGTCCCTTGACTACATAGGGCTTTACCTGCAAACTTACTCACCAGTAAGTTACTTGCATCCGAGTAAGTTGAGTATGAATCATGTTTAACCGTGTATGGACCAAGAGTCGCCTGTACCGTGTGCTTTTCAGCTTTGAAGAGTGGAGCAAAAAGCGTGTGTTTGGCTGCCACAGCTGTGGTCAATGTGTGCTGCGTTCGACTTCATTTGTATGCCCGCAATCCTGCCCCAAGCAGATGCGCAACGGCCCTTGTGGTGGCTCGATGTTTGGAAAGTGTGAAGTGTTTCCCGATCGTGAGTGCATCTGGACGAATGTGCATGAGCGCGCCGATACGGCGGCAATGCAAGTGTTCGACATGAGTAATAAGGTGGTAAAAATCCAGCCGGCGGTTGACTGGTCTATTGTGGGTACATCCGCTGTCGGCAGTATTCTCGAAAAGAAAACCGATATGCACGGCGGTATTCTTTCGCCGCATCCAGTGCCTAATCCCGAGATCGACCAGATCATTGCCCGTTCGCAGGTGTCGGTATGAGTGAACTGCCTATGACGGGATTGAATGACACCAGCAATCTCTGTAAAAAAATCAAAGCCGGTGAGTTCGTTATCACGGCTGAATTATCGCCGCCAAAAGTACCGGATTTGTCACGGCTCGATAAACATCTCGCCAATTATCGTCGCGGTGTTGATGCAATTAACGTATTGGATATGCCGTCGGCAACCCTGCGTATGTCGTCTATTGGTACAGCGATTTATGTGAAGCAGCAAGGTCTGGAACCCGTTATGCAAATGACGTGTCGTGATCGTTCCAAACTTGGCATGCAATCAGATTTAATTTCTGCCTACGCGCATGGCATCCGCAATATTCTATGTCTGACGGGCGATTACGTGACGTTCGGCGATCATCCGATGTCGAAGCCCGTTTACGATATGGATTCCACCAACGCGATCATGATGGTGAATCAATTGCGGCGTCTCGGGAAATCGTATGGCGGTGGTGCGATTGCAGATTCTGCCAAAGAAGAGCCATTCAAGATGCAGTGGTGTATTGGTGGTGCGGCGAATCCTGCAGGTAACAAGCCGGAGCACCTTGCGCGTGTGATGGCAAAAAAAGCTTCAGCCGGTGTGGATTTTTTACAAACGCAGCCAGTGTTTGATCTGGATGTATTTGATAAATGGTGGACGGCGATGGATAAAGCCGGCGTCACGAAAAATGTCGCAATACTGCCGGGAATTTTGCCGCCGCGTTCGCACAAAGGTCTCGAATTCATGATGACGCACGTGCCGGGCATCTGGGTGCCGCCGCATGTTGAAAAACGAATCCGTGAAGCGACAGATCAAAAACAGGAAGCGCTGGATCTTGCGCTG
>DAOMGA010000012.1:0-13540 GCA_035430085.1 Pseudomonadales bacterium | reverse complement strand
GGTAGCAAGCCCAGTGGACGAATCCAGGTGTTGAACTGCTGGCTGGGCAACTCGTCTTGCAAACGAGAGAGACAAAAATTCCATAGCGTTTGCTGCATGCGCGTTCCATCAGATTTACAAGGGGTTGACAGCGGCAGACGTAACCGGTATAGCCTGTTGATAGATTATCCACAGGCGTCTGGCGCGATCAGGGCATTATCCGCATTTTTACTGCAGCCACAAGTAAAAACACTGCGATAAAGCTGGAGATATTCTGTGATAAACCTGTGGATAACTCAACGAGTGAAGTTGGTGCGTGTCACGCAAAAAGTAGATTGCCACGCCAGAGGGCATTCTGTACAATGCCGCCTCGTTTTCGCTGCCGGTTTTAGAGGGTAACGAAAAGCCAGATGACCCGATAGCCCTAAGATTGACAGGTGCCACATGAAAAGAACATTCCAGCCCAGTGTTATCAAGCGCAAGCGTGCACATGGTTTCCGCGCCCGTATGGCCACTAAAAATGGTCGCATTGTGTTGAGCCGTCGCCGCGCAAAAGGCCGCAAGCGCCTGACAGCCTGATATCCATTTCTGACACCTACGGGTTCAGGCGTGTGTCGGTCAGCGAACCCTCGGTAGAAGAGGCTGGCACACCTGCAACACCATCACCCAGAGGTCAGGACGCAACGCATCTTGACCTCCGCTTCGGCAAAGAACATCGCCTTTTAACTCCAAAAGAATTCAAACAGGTATTTGACGGTGCGGTATTCAAGGCCTCGCATCGCTGTTTGTTGTTGCTGGCGATACCGACGACCGGCCCGGTAGCGCGTATGGGTTTGGTGATTGCAAAAAAACATGCCAAGCTGGCAGTACAGCGCAATCGAATGAAGCGACAGTTGCGCGAAAGTTTTCGATATCATCAGTCCCGGTTGGTGGGGCTTGATATTGTTGCCCTGGCTAAACCGGGATTGTGGCAGCAGGATAATGCAACGATGCGCGCAACCATTGATGAGCAATGGCAGCGTTTGTTAAAACAGAAACGCAAAGCTGTGCTGACGAGTGTGGTATCCGAGCCATGAAAAAACCATTGCTATACCTGTTGCGCATCTACAGCGATCACATTAGCCCTTGCCTGCCGCCACACTGCCGTTTTCATCCAAGCTGTTCCCATTACACGCGGGAAGCTATAGAACGGCATGGGCTTGCACGCGGCTCTTACTTTGGTGTGCGCCGCATTCTAAAATGCCACCCGTGGCATGCGGGCGGCATAGACCACGTACCGGAAAGTCCGGCCTCTTTTTCGACAACTACTTTGACAACTACAAGCAGACATTAACGATGGATTTTCAAAGACCAGTATTGATTGCTGCAATCGCAGCGGTTTCTTTTATGTTGCTGTTGGAATGGAATAAATTCCAGGAAGCGCACAAGCCTATCAGTGCTAACGCGGAACACGTGCTGACAGAGGAAGCGCCGGGAGTGACAGAATCAAACAGCGGCGACACACCGAATGCGCCGGTTGCGACTAATGATCGTTTGCCCGATACGGGCAGCCCGCTGGTAGATAAACCGGTGCAAACGTCAGCCGCGTCGATAGTTGATGTCTATAGCGATACATTGCATATAAAAATCGATACGGCAGGTGGCGACATTGTGATGGCGTCATTGCGTGAATATCCGGCAAAAATCAATCAACCGGATGAGCCCTTGGTGATGTTAACGCGCACACCGGATCATCTGTATATAGCGCAAAGTGGCTTGGTGGGAGATAACGGTACCGACAAAGGTGGCTCACGCCCACGCTTTATCGCCCAACAATCGCGTTACGAAATGACAGATGGTAACAATGAACTGGTGGTGGATTTGCAACTGGCAAACAATACCGGTGCGAACATTATCAAGCGCTACAAATTCACGCGCGGTGAATATCTGGTAGAAATTTCCTATCTCGTGCAGAACGTTTCCGCACAGCCATGGCGTGCACATCTGTATGGCCAGATCAAACGTGATACCCATGAACCCGTCAGTGCAGGCGGCGGTGTCGGTATGAAACCGTTTCTCGGTGGCGCCACAACCACGAGTGAGAAACATTATTTCAAAATGACGTTTGATGACATGGCAAAGACGCCACTGAAAGACACGGTTGTCGGCGGCTGGATTGCCATGGTGCAACATTATTTCATCAGTGCGTGGGTGCCGAATGCCAAAGACAGCAACCAGTTTTACACCACACATCAACCAGCTACAGGTACCTATTTACTCGGGTTTACCGGGCCGTTGGTAGAGGTTGCTGCGGGGCAGCAAGGCGTTTTGCAGACGCAATTTTATGTGGGGCCGAAAGATGTTAATCGCCTGGAACAGATCGCGCCCTACCTCGATCTGACCGTGGACTATGGTGTGTTGTGGTGGATTGCCAAGCCGCTGTTTTCGCTCACGCACTGGATTCACTCGCTGCTGGGTAACTGGGGTTTGGCAATTATCGGTTTGACCTTGTGCGTAAAAGCCATTTTTCTGTGGCCGTCAAACCTGAGTTATAAGTCGATGGCGGTAATGAAAAAACTCGCACCCAAGATGCAGGAAATGAAAGAAGCCTACGGCGACAATCCCACCAAGTTACGGGAAGAAATGTTCAAGCTGTACCAGAAAGAAGGCGCCAACCCGATGCTCGGTTGTTTGCCGATGATTATCCAGACCCCGGTGTTTATCGCGCTGTACTGGTCGTTGATGGAAAGTGTCGATCTACGGCAGGCACCGTTTTATGGCTGGATTGTCGACTTGTCGGTGCAGGATCCCTATTTTGTATTACCGCTGTTAATGGGTATCTCGATGTGGGTGCAGCAGAAACTCAATCCGCCGCCTGCCGATCCAATGCAACAGCGAGTGTTCCAGTTCATGCCGATTATATTTACCGGTATGTTTCTGTTTTTTCCGGCAGGCCTGGTGCTTTACATGTTGGTTAACAACCTGATTTCGATGTCGCACCAGTTCTGGATTTATAAAATGTTGCAAAAAGCCGGAGCAAAATGACAGCAGCGGGCGGTGATGTTCTGGATCGTGACACCATCGCAGCCATCGCCACTGCGCCGGGCAAAGGTGGTGTCGGAATCATTCGTCTGTCAGGTAAAGAAGCCTTGGGTATTGGCGAGGCGATAAGCAAAAAAAAGTTACCTGTCCGCCATGCTGTGTTCAGCAGTTTCTCGGATGACAACGGCATCATTGATCAAGGGATTGCCTTGTACTTTGCAGCCCCCGCCTCATTCACCGGTGAGGACGTGGTGGAGTTGCACGGCCATGGTGGCCCACAAGTATTGAATATGTTGTTGGCGACTTGCGTGCAACACGGTGCACGACTGGCTCGCCCCGGTGAGTTTTCTGAACGCGCCTACCTTAATGACAAACTGGATCTGGCACAGGCTGAAGCCATTGCTGATCTGATTGATGCCGGTTCAGCGCAAGCGGCGCGTAATGCTGTGCATTCCTTGCAGGGTCAGTTTTCCGCGGCGATCAATGTGCTGGTAGAAAAACTGGTGCAATTGCGTATCTATGTTGAAGCGGCGATTGATTTTCCCGACGAAGAAATTGACTTTCTGGCCGACGGCAACGTGGCTGCACAGCTGGCGGTTCTCTCGCTTGAGCTGGATGATATTTTGCGTCAGGCGCGTCAAGGTGCATTGATCCGTGAAGGGCTGCAGGTTGTTATTGCCGGCAAACCCAATGCAGGTAAATCCAGTTTGCTGAACGCGCTTGCGGGTCGTGATGCTGCCATCGTGACGGATATCGCTGGCACGACGCGCGATGTCTTGCGAGAGTACATCGATGTTGACGGACTGCCCTTGCATATCATTGATACAGCGGGCTTGCGCGATAGTGAAGATCCGGTAGAGCAGGAAGGCATCCGCCGCGCCTGGGCTGAAATCGAAAAGGCTGATCTGGTGTTATTGCTAGTGGACAGCAGCACGAGTGCAGAAACCGATCCCGATCGGCTTTGGCAGGACATATCGCACCACCGCCGTCCGACGGTCAAGACCTTGATTGTGCGCAACAAGATAGATGTCAGTCTTCTGCATCAAGACACAACAGCCGATCTTGTGTGTGTATCTGCTAAAACCGGCGCGGGTCTTGCCGCATTAAAAGCGGCGCTGAAGGAAAAGGCAGGTTTACAAAGCGCAGGCGAAGGTTTGTTCAGCGCTCGTTCGCGGCATGTCGATGCACTGATGCGCACCCACTCACTCTTGCAAGATGCCGCCGTGCGATTTGGCAGCAGTGGCGCGGGTGAATTATTGGCAGAAGATTTGAAGCTGGCGCAACGGTTTCTTGGCGAAATTACTGGACAGTTCAGCAGTGACGAGTTGTTGGGGCGGATTTTCAGCGGTTTTTGCATAGGAAAATAATCGATGTGGAGCATCATGAAAGCAAAATACCATGATGTTGTGATGTTAATAATTAAACGCGCTGCGCTGGCGTTGCTGGCGATTCTGTTAATTTATAGTGTGGTGCATTTCTACACTGCTGCCATTCAGGTACGTGAAGCCGGATTCATTGACACCCCCACATTTATTGCCCAGGCCGGCTTTTTTATGGATAGCGGAAAACTGTATTCCAACCCGCTGAAAGAAGGCGGTGAGTTGGATGGTTTTGAACCGTCGGCACCCTGGTACAAGTTCCCGCCCGCGTATTTATTGGCGTATATGCCGTGGGCTCCTGCCATCGATCTGGATTATGAAAGATACGGCAAGACACTGAATGCGTTATCCAGAGACATATGGGCGGTGCATGTCATTCGCTATCTGCTGTCGTTGTCAGTAATTCTGGTGCTACTGAACAGCAAAAAATCGAAATATTTTCTGTTGAACGGCATGGTAATGGGCTTGTTGTTTACACCGGTATTTGAATCGTTATATGGATTGATTTTCGATAACCTGCTGCTTTTTTCATTGGCGATAATCCTGTTACTCAACAAGAGTGGGAAAAATGAACTGGCCGGTGTGGTTATCGGTGCCTTATCAATGTTCAAGCTTTATCCGGCTATTTTGATTCTATGGGCTATCGCAGTAAAAAATTTGAAAATGGTGGCATATTTCATCGCAGCCTGTTTCTTGTTGTTACTGGTCTCGTTGTCGGTATTTGGTCTGGATAATCACCTATTCTTTTATACGCGACTGCTCCCTGTATTGTTAAACGAGACCAGCGTGGCAGATACGGGTAATTTCTCGCTGGGTTCTTTATTTGTGCAGCATTGGGAAAACAAGCATATTGCCATGTGGTATTTTGGCGTTTTCAAGACGTTGATATTGGCGGCGACCGCTGCTGTGTTGTGGGTACACGGGCGTCATGATGATGGTTGTGTGAGATATGCAGCGATAAAGCTGTCATTGATTGTTTGTGCCATGCTGCTGTACCTGCCAAATTATTGGGGTAACTATCAGTTGATACTGATATTGCCGGTGCTAACGTTGTTGGCTGGCGCGTATGCCGATTACCGAGGGAGTTTCTGGCAGGGAGTTGTTGCCGTTATGTGCTGGTTCGTCATGGTGCTGTCCAAAGATGGAGGGGGTGTTTTTGTCCCCTTCGGCCTGTGGAAATACCTGCACTGGTCGAGTGATTGGGTCAATTTCCGCGTGTATATTCCCTTGGTGTTGTGGCTTGCCACGGCGCTGGCGCTGGTAACACACCTCCGGGGCTTCATAAAAAAGTCATCCAAATGATATATAGTAAAAAACGAAGCATACAACGGTGTTTTGTGTGAAAGAGTCAGCCCCCTTTCCGGCCTCTCCCCTGCACTTGGTCAGCCCGGTCGATTTGCCGCCATTAGCGGTTGATCTGGGCAAACATGATCTCTATATCAATCGTGAGCTCTCGCAGCTGGCATTTAATTTGCGTGTTCTCGATCAGGCAATGGATGAGGCGCATCCGCTGCTGGAGCGTTTGAAGTTCCTGCTGATATTCAGCTCCAATATGGATGAGTTTTTCGAGATCCGCGTCGCCGGATTAAAAAAACAGATTGAGTTCCAGCGTGAAAATCCCGGCCCGGATGGCATGCGCCCGCGTGATGTGCTGGAGGAAATTTCACGGCAAGTGCATGTGGCTGTGCAGCAGCAATATGAAATTTTTAATAACATTCTTATTCCGGCGCTGGAAAAAGAAAACATTCACCTGTTGCGCCGCAATCACTGGACGCCAGAACAGGCATTATGGGCGCGGCGTTATTTTCGTGATGAAGTGTTACCGGTGGTGAGCCCGATAGGGCTGGATCCGGCGCACCCGTTTCCGCGTCTGGTTAACAAAAGTCTGAATTTTATTTTGTCGCTGGACGGGCTCGATGCTTTCGGTCGTGAAGGTGGTTTTGCCATAGTGCCAGCGCCGCGATCATTGCCGCGCATTATTCGCATCCCGAACCATCTGACCGATGGCGGTGATAATTTTGTCTTTCTTTCATCGATTATTCATGCGCATGTTGATGAACTGTTTCCCGGTATGACTGTGCGTGAGTGCCACAAGTTTCGCGTGACCCGCAATGCAGATCTGGAAATGAATGCGGCTGAAGTGGAAGATATAGCACTGGCGCTGAAAGGCGAGTTGTCATCGCGGCGCTTTGGCACGGCGGTAAAACTGGAAGTATCGAAAGAATGCCCGGAAGAAATGTGTGAAATTCTGCTCGAGCAATTCAATCTCAATGAAAGTGAATTGTTCCGGCTGGATGGGCCTTTAAACCTGCACCGTTTGCTCAAGTTGGGCAGCATGCTGCAGCGCCCTGATCTCGTGTATCCCGAGTTTTCTCCCGGTATTCCCGCAGCGCTGGGAGCAGAAAAAAATATTTTTGACAGTATTCGGCGTGAAGACCAGTTGCTGTTGCACCCATTCCAGTCATTCACACCGGTAATTGATTTTTTACGCAGTGCAGCGAAAGATCCGGATGTATTGGCAATCAAACAGACTTTGTATCGCACCGGAGGCAAGTCTGAAATTGTGGATGCTTTGGCAGAAGCGGCACGCAACGGCAAAGAAGTGACGGCAGTGGTTGAATTGCGTGCCCGCTTTGATGAAGAAGAGAATTTGCAACTCGCCAGCCGCTTGCAAGAAGCGGGGGCGGTAGTCGTGTACGGCGTGTTGGGTTATAAAACACATGCCAAGATGTCGATGGTGGTGCGTCGCGAGGCAGGCAAACTGAAACGCTATGCACATCTTGGAACAGGCAATTATCACAGTGGCAATTCACGTGCTTACACTGATTACAGTTTGTTAACCGATGACGATGATATTTGTGCGGATGTGCACCGTGTATTCCAGCAACTGACAGGCATGGGAAAAGCCAGCAAGCTACAAGCCTTGATGCATGCACCTTTTACCTTGCAAAAACATTTGCTGGCGATGATCGACAAAGAAATTGCGGCAGTGCAAGCAGGAAAGCCGGCGCATATTATTCTCAAGGTCAACGGCTTGACCGAAAGGAAAATGATCAAAGCGCTTTATAAAGCGTCACAAGCCGGTGTGAAAGTGGATCTGATTATCAGGGGTGTCTGCTGTTTGCGCCCGCAAGTGGCGGGTGTGTCTGACAACATCCGGGTGGTCTCGATTGTCGGGCGTTTCCTGGAGCACAGCCGCGTGTATTTTTTCCAGAATAGCGATCCACAAATTTACTGCGCCAGTGCAGACTTGATGGAACGCAACCTGTTGCATCGTGTGGAGGTGGCTTTCCCGATCTACCACATGAAACAGATCAAACGCATTCGTGCTGAGCTGGACATGTATCTCAATGACAATACACAGGCTTGGGAGCTCGATGCCACTGGCAAATATCACCGGCTGACCCCGAAGCACCGCCACGCTAAAACTGCACAACACCAACTGCTGGAAAAACTGACTAACTGAGCGGCTTGTCTTTGCGAATGATTCTTGATACTATAAGCAACTGTGTTGCATATAGATCATCATTCACAAATGAAAGGCACAGCCATGAAAAAAATCCTCATCCCTTCCCTGTTGGGTTGTGCCCTGAGCGGGCAGGCCCTTGCTGAAACCGATGCCGAATTGCTGCGGGCCGAAATCGAAGCGATGAAAGGGCATATGTCCCGGCTCGAAGAAAAAATGAATCGGCTGCAACAAGAAAACCAGAGCCTGAAGTTAAACCAGCAAAAACTGGTGGAAGCGCCGGAGCCGGCAGCGGAATCCGCTATTACCCCAGAGGTCAAGAAAGTCGCGGAAACGCTGGAATTCTCTGGCGTGGTGGAGATCGGCGCTTATGCAGGTTAAGACTATGAAGGCGGCAATTACAGCGACCTGAATGTCGATACGGCTGCAGTGGCAGTTGAAGCGCAGTTGAGTGATTACAGTTCGGCTGAAATCAGCTTGTTGTATGAAGAAGATGCTACGGATCTGGAAGTGGATACTGCCTCTATCAGTTTTGAAAAAGCAGGCAATCCGCTCTCGCTGCAATTAGGTCAGGTATATCTGCCGCTCGGTGTTTTCACCACCAGTCTGGTCAATGACACACTGGTGCAGACGATTGCTGAAACCCGCGAAACGGCGGCAGTGGCTGGTGTAGCGAGTGAAAATGGCTTCATCGCGCAGACCTACGTGTTTAATGGTGATATCGATCATGACTCTGCCAGCAACGATACCCTGCAGAATTGGGGTGCGCGTCTGGCGTGGGAAACAGAAGCAGCGGGTGTCGGTCTCGATTACATCAACAACATTGCGGACAGCGATGGTATTGGCGATTACCTGGATGACAACTGGGATCCGGCTGTTGCAGTGGGCGGCGTTGACTATGACCAGTGGTTGCGCGGTGAAGTGGGAGCATTCGTGCTGCATGGTCATGCGCAGCTGGGTCCTGTGTCGCTGGTGGCTGAAGCTGTGCGCGCTGAAGATTTCAGTGATCAGGAAAGGCTGACCGCTTTAACGGCGTTGGCACCGGTGGGCAAAACACCGTCTGCGTGGCAGTTAGAGATTGATTATGCCGTGAGTTTGTTTGGTCGCGAATACACGCTGGCGACAGCGTGGCAGGAGTCGGATGATGCGTTGTTCCTTGAGTTGCCGGAGCGCCGTCAATCTGTTGGTGCCAGCACGTTGCTGGATGAAAAAACTTCGTTGAATCTGGAGATCTGGCGTGATCATGATTACAGCGAGACAGATGGCGGCACTGACGACCATACCAACAATATCGCGTTGCAGCTGACACGCGAATTCTGAAATAAAAAAGCCACCGTAAGGTGGCTTTTTTATGTGCACACAAAAGAAAATAATCAGCCGCGCTGGATGCCAATATTTTCCGGTGTGCCATCCGCAGCATGTACATACTCGGCACGGATACGTGTCGGCTTTACGGTAAAGGTAATGCGCTGGTCGCCGGGTTGATCGAACGGATACGCATCCTGATTCATATATTTTTTTGCAATGCTGTTAATGAAACTGCGGTCAGTATCTTCAGTGATTTCAACGTTGCCGCGAATTTCCAGATAGCGCCACGGATTGGTCGGGTCTGCAATACACAATGCCACGCGCTGATCGCCAGCCAGGTTTTTATATTTCTGGCGTGCTTTCAGCGTGCTGAAACGCACGAATTCGCCATCCCAGACAAACGCCACGGTGTTGTTGGCGAGTGAGCCATTCGGCATCACCATCGCCACTTGCGCATAGTTATTGCCTTTAACGATATCGTAATGAGACTCTGGTATGACATCAGCTGGCTTCAGCATATTGCACTCCTTCAGATTTTTTCGGATTTTTGAATTCGGCTAACAGCTGCGCCTCTTTGATTTTTGCATTGTGCACGTGCTTGTCTTTCACCACGTCGTAGCCGCGAATCTCTTCCGGAATTTTGGCAATCTTCACAGCAGTGGCAAAGTTGTCAGCATTGATAGCCGGCAAAATGACGTTCTGGATCATGTCTTCGTATTGTGTAATCAGTTCGCGCTCCATCTTGCGGTGCGGGAAATAGCCGAAAACATCAAACGGCGTGCCGCGCAGGAATTTCAGTTTGGCCAACCATTCAAAAGCAGTAAACATGCCTTCACCAAACAGTTTCTTGCCATAGCGACCAGTGAGTGGATCGCGCTTGGAGAGCAACGGTGGTGCAAGATGTACTTCCAGTTCGAAATCGCCTTCAAACTGTTTCTCCAGATTTTTGCGAAACTCGCCGGAGGTATACAAGCGCGCCACTTCGTATTCATCTTTGTAAGACAACAATTTTGAATAGTAAGTCGCGACGGCTCTGGCTAATTCTTCGCTGCCAAATTTTGCTTTCTCGACAGCTGCCACTTTTTCTACCAATGCTTTGTATTTCGCTGCCAACTCGGCATTCTGATAGCCGGTGAGATGCTCAACACGATGCGCGATCAGTTCCGGCAGTGTTTTCGGTTTCACTTCCAGCTCACCCAGCATTTGTGGGCGCGCAGCATCCTGCACCACTTTCATATCGTGTGCAGCCAAACGTCCCCACATAAAGGTGCGCTTGTTCATCTCCACCGCTGTGCCGTTCATTTCAATCGCTTTCAACAGGGATTCAGCCGACAGCGGTAACAAACCTTTCTGGTATGCATAACCGACCTGGAACAGGTTGGAAGCAATTGCATCACCAAACAAAGCGGTGGCCAGTTGTGCAGCAGGAATCACAAACGCGTGATCATTGCCCGCTGCTGCTTTGATTGCTGCTTCCATCGTGCTACTGGAGAAATCCATATTCGGATTGGCAGCAAAATCGCTGGTCGGCGCTACAAAATTGTTTACAACGAGACTGGTGCGACCTTTGGCAATTTTGCTCATCGCATCCTGCCCTGCCGTCACGATGATGTCGCAACCGAGAATCAGATCCGCCCGCGCCGTGGCGATACGCACGGCATGCAAATCTTCCGGTGTTTTACCGATGCGGATATGACAAGTGACAGCGCCGTTTTTCTGGCTCAAGCCGACCACATCGAGACAGGAAATACCTTTGCCTTCCAGATGCGACGCCATGCCCAACAATGCGCCGATGGTGACAACGCCCGTGCCGCCGATGCCGGTGATCAGCACGTTCAAGGGTTGATCGAGACGCGCCAATGTCGGTTCAGGTAATTGTGCAAACAAATGTGTTTCATCGATCTGGCCGATGCCGCCCTTTTTCATTTTGCGCGGCTTGCCGTGATGCACCGTCACAAAACTCGGACACATACCTTTGACGCAGGAGAAATCTTTATTGCATGATGATTGGTTGATGCGGCGCTTGCGACCGAATTCGGTTTCATTCGGTTCGATAGCGATACAGTTGGATTGCACGGAGCAATCACCACAACCTTCACACACCAGTTCGTTGATGAAGATGCGTTTATCGGGATCCACCATTTTGCCGCGTTTGCGCAGGCGACGTTTTTCTGTGGCGCAAGTCTGGTCATAAATAATAACGGTGGTGCCAGTCATTTCGCGCAGTTCGCGCTGCACCGCATCGAGTTCGTCGCGATGACGGAATTCGGTGTGATGCGGAAATTTACTCTTGTCGTGTTTTGCGATGTCGTCAGACACGATCACCACTTTCTTTGCACCTTCCGACATCACCTGATTCGCCACTTCCGGCGCAGTGATTTCACCTTCCAGATGCGAGCCTTCAATAGGCTGGCCGCCAGTCATGGCAATCGCGCCATTCAGAAGAATCTTGTAAGTGATATTCGCTTTGGCGGCAACGTTGGCGCGAATCGCTAACAAACCGGAATGGAAATACGTGCCGTCACCGAGGTTCTGGAAAATATGTTTGGTGTTGGTGAAAGGTGCTTGACCGATCCACGCTGCACCTTCGCCGCCCATGTGAAACAGTGCGGGTGTTTTACGTTCTGGCAACCACACCGCCATACCGTGACAGCCGATGCCGCCCATGGCAATCGAACCGTCTGGTACGTTGGTCGATGTATTGTGCGGACAACCGGCACAGAAACTCGGCAGACGCATCAGGTTGGTGGCAGCGCTCGCTGCAATCACGCCGCACGCATTCGGTTTCAGGTAATTTTCGATCTGGTCATCGGCAATCATCTTTAACAGACGCGCGCCGATAATGCGCGCCACAATCGGTGCGTCGAGTTCGCCTTCGGATGGCACTAACGGTGCGCCGGTTTCGTCGAGTTTGCCGACCAGACGCGGACGCTGCGGCATGTTGTACAACTGCTTGGCGATCTGGTCTTCCATGAAGGAACGCTTTTCTTCGATCACCAACAACTCGTCGCAGGTTTCTGCAAACGCTTGCAAACCTTGCGGCTCCATCGGCCAGGTCAGCGCGACTTTGTAAATCGCAATGCCGAGTTGTTCGGCGCGCGCATCGTCGATGCCCATTTCTTCCAAAGCGTCGCGCACATCGAGATACGCTTTGCCGGTGGTAACAATGCCTAGTTTGTTCTTGCTGCCACCAAGCATCTGTTTGTCGAGTTTGTTGGCGCGGGCGAAAGCTTGCACGGCGACCAGGCGCTGCTGGAATTGACGCGCTTCCGCGACCATCGGGTACACGCCGAACTGGCTGTTCAAGCCGCCTGCAGGAGGCGTGTAGTCAGTAGGGTATTGGATGACCACGCGGCCTGGATCGACGTAGCAGGAAGCGGATGACTCCACGGTGTCTGTCACGCAGATAAAGCCGATCCAGCAGCCGGAGTAGCGTGACATGGCAAAGCCGTACAGGCCGAGGTCCAGGTAATCCTGCACGGTAGCCGGGTTGAGTACCGGCATGGAGTAATGCAGGAAAGCATGTTCGGATTGGTGGGCGATAGTGGATGATTTGGCACCGTGGTCATCACCGGCCAGACACAACACGCCGCCCAATGCTGCCGCGCCGTTGTAGGAGCCGTGTTTCATGGCATCGCCGGAGCGGTCTACGCCGGGGCCTTTGCCGTACCAGATGCTGAACACCCCGTCGTATTTCGCGCCTTCGATCTGGTTAACCTGTTGCGAGCCCCACACCGAGGTGGCGGCCAGATCTTCGTTGACGCCCGGTTCGAAGTGGATGTGGTTGGCTTCCAGATGCTTCTTGGCGCTCCACAATTGCAAGTCGTACATGCCCAGCGGGCTGCCACGGTAGCCGGAGATGAAACCGGCGGTGTTCTTGCCTTCGGCCAGATCGCGGTGGCGCTGCATGATGGGCAGGCGCACTAGTGCTTGCGAGCCGGTCAGAAAGACCTTGCCGGATTCAAGGGTGTATTTGTCGTCGAGGGAAACGTCTTGCATGGCTAGTCTCTGTTACCTGAATTCAGGGGGAGAATTGTAGCCGTTCTAACCCATTACAAACACACACTTTTCACTGCAACCGCTATCCACGTCGCGGTAAACCCTTATGCCGTCGGCTAATCGACATTCGCGCAAATTACGCGGCGCCGCCATGCCTGTATCAAACAGGTTGCGTAAGTGATCGAGCATCGTGGCGCTGGCGGGTAAATCGTGCAGCAGGGAATTGATGCCGACAATGTTCGCGCCACGGCGATAAAAATCCAGCAAGGGAAATTCCGTCAGACGCGCTACCGGTGCTGCAATCACTGCAACAGTGCCGTACAAATGCAGCGCAGCGATGGCGGCGACAAACCAGAAAGCGGTGGTGTCAAAAATGGCGTCGGAACCA
>DAOMGA010000011.1:13108-13755 GCA_035430085.1 Pseudomonadales bacterium | reverse complement strand
CAACAACACAATATCCTGCTCACGAAATGGAATACCTTTCTCCCACGCCAATGCCATCACATCCAATGCTTGCGCATGTTTACCGCCTTTCAGATACAGCGACACCCACTGCTGCCACAATTCAGCGTTGTTAATATCTGCCGCCAGCAATTGCTGCATCATCTGCCCGGCTCGCTCAAAATTACCGGCGTTGTAATAGATAGCCAGTGCATTTCGCAGCGCTTCTTTTGACGGATTTTTTTGCAGCGCCAATGCTTTATCCAGCGCATCGGAACTGGCGGCATAATTTTTTCGCTGATATTGCACCTGCGCCAACAACAGATAAATCTCCGCATCCGCTGCTGAACCTGTCGACTGTTTTGCAGCCAGATAATCGCCGATTGTCACTGCGGCTTTGTCATATTTTTTCTGTAACAAATAGATACGCGACAGCTGACCCAACATATCGCGTCTGGTGTCCGATGTAGTCGCCGGATTCTTCAAAGCTGTTTCAATATGCTCTGCTGCCTTATCGTAGTCTTTCTGACCCGCGTAGTGTTCCGCCAGAAATTTCTCGGCGCTGGCACGCGTTGCATCATCCTGAAACCCGCCGATTTTTTTCTCCAGCTCACCCACCGACAACGATACGTTCTCGGTAGGCGCCACAT
>DAOMGA010000011.1:0-13082 GCA_035430085.1 Pseudomonadales bacterium | reverse complement strand
TGCGCTTGCAAAGAGCCAGAGATGATGAGCACCATAATGAAAATAAAAATGCGCATTGTCATTTCAACTGCTTGTTATTGTTTGGGTAGTCTTTCCAGAACAACTCAATACGCTGTGTCAGTTGCACCTTGAGTTTTCTGCCCTGCAAATCAGCAGGATCGTATATCCAGTCCGACACTGCCGCGATGACATTCTCATCAAAGACGCCCTTGGGCTGACCGTCCAGTATGCGCACATTTTCTACTTTCCCTGAGGTATTGACAGTAAATGTCACCAGCACCCAACCATCAATTTTATTTTTCCATGCGTATTCCGGAATATTGGGTTGGCGCGTACCAAACGGCACAATCTCGCGATAGCCTTCTGCACCTTTTTTATCTTCTTCGGCAATTTTTTTGGCGAGTTTGTCATCGCCACCGCCCGACCCAGACCATCTGGCTGCACCGTTACCATCACCAAAACCGCTGCCAAAAATACTGCCGCTACCACTGTCCAGCGCTACATCATCAAATGAAGGCGCAAAAGACGGAATGGGAGGCCCACCAGCTTTTAATTGCGGCGTGGGTGCTGGCGCACTCACGGACAAAGGCGCCATCGTCGGCTCAGCAACCGGCTGGTCTGATAACGCTTGCGGAGGCGGTTCCTGTTCAGGTTCTGGCGTGTGTTCTGGCGGCGCTTGATAGATATCGACAGACACCATCAGGTTGTCGGTATCAATTTGTAATGGACTGCCACTGATCAGACGGTACATAAAAAGAAAAATAGCCACTGTGACCAGCACGCTTACCGTGACAGCCACCGGATAACGCCATTGATCCCTAGTTAGATACATTGGCAGCGACGGCAATTTTTTCAATACCAGCCAGCCGAATCTGATCCATTACTTTTACCAGGGTGCCGGTGTTGGCATTGCTATCTGACTGGATAATCGCAGCGCCTTCCGGATTCTCTGCATGCATACGCGCAATAATGGCACGCACTGAATGCACATCCACTTCGCGCTTATCAATCCACACTTCACCTTTATCTGTAATTGCGACGAAAATATTGGCACCTTGCTCATTACTCGCGCTCTGTGCATTCGGCACATTGACGGTAACGCCCGTCGCTTTCACAAACGTTGTCGTAACAATGAAGAAGATCAACATATTCAGTACGAAATCCAGCATCGGTGTCATATCGATATACACTTCTGCTTCATCGACGTCATGGCGGCGTGTGCGCATAATCTCAGCCCTGCCTGAAAAAAATAATAGTCATCAAGTGCAATGTGTTAATCATGGATAAGCTCATCCGCAAACATCTGTTGTTCCTGCGCTGCCAGATGGCGTAAGCGCGCTGAAAAATATTGCGCGCTTAATGAAATCACCAGGCCCGACATCGTTGGCACCGTAGCGCGATAAACACCGCCGGCTATCGCCTGGCTTTCACCGCCGGTGAGCGTAATAATTTCAAACACACCGATCATACCGGTCACGGTACCCATCAAACCCAGCAGCGGACAAATGGCAATCAGCGTGCGAATCGTTGACAACCAGGCATTCAATTGCAATTGCACTTCACACACGGTTTGTCTGCGTATAGCTTTGGCGCGCCATGAATGGCGATCCGCCCGCGCCAGCCAATTCTGTAACAACTGCTGCCGCAATACCGGATAATTAAAACGCATAAACCAGAAGCGCTCGATCATCAGAAACCACAGCACCAGACAGACTGCCAGCAGAGCCCACATCATCGGGCCACCTAGCGCGAAGATATGGGCGATGCTTGCTGTAAGTTTGTACCAACTCATAAAAAACCCTTATCTATCACGCGATAAAAAGCCATCACGCGATCAACGACGCGCAAAACTGCTTTTTTCCATATTGCGCGCAAGAATACCCGCGCTCTGTTCGTCCAATCGCTGTATCAATGATTTTGCCAATACTGTGACGATGTTGTGACCAAACAATAACGGCACAGCCACCAACAAGCCCAACACGGTACAGACCAATGCCTCAGAAATACCGGCTGCCATCAGCTTCGGATCGCCGCCGCCAAACAGACTGATCGCTTCAAATGTTTTTATCATGCCGGTTACCGTACCGAGCAAACCCAGCATCGGCGCAATCGCTGCAAACAGTTTGATAATATTGTGACCAAACTCCATCTGCGGAATTTCTTTCAGAATAGCTTCATCCAGCTTGTACTGGATCGTTTCCTCGTCATCAGCCGCAATGGATTTCACGCTGAGCATGATGCGACCGAGCGGATTTTTATCGGAAGGCGAATCACTTGCTGCTATCTGGCGCAATACTCTGACGCGCAGTAACAACAGATACAGTATGCGATACAGCGTGACGAGCAGACCAACAATACCAACCGCAATAGTCAGATAGCCGACAACGCCACCCTGAACAATGCGCTCACGAAGATCCGGCGTGCGCGCCAACATACCCAATAAACTACCGCGTGTCGGGTCAACTGGTACCGGCATGATCTGGCCTTCACGGGCAGAAAATTTTTCTGCCATGCGCAGAAATCTTTTTTCCGGCTGTTTATCTGGCGCTACAAATTCGCTGGTTTCCGGCACATAGCGCAAAAATTCACCATCACTGAATGCGCTGAAAGTACCAATCCGCAAAATATCCGCCTCACGTCCTGCACCATTGGCCGCGACGACCTTGCCGCGATATGGTGCGATTTTGCCGGACTCTGTCATCTCCTGTTGCACGAGATACCAAAGCTTTTCCATATCATCGATAGTGGGCAAGGCATCTACCGTATTGATTTTTTTCAGCTCCGCAGATCGCTCGGGGAATTGCGCGCCGGTCTGGGATTCATCCAGCACCGTGGCAAAATCAGTAGCAAACTGGCGATAAATACTGAATATATCGCCCATATCCGCAACGCTCTGCTGTAACTCTTTGCGCAATTTGGCAAGCTCAACATCATTGGCTTCAACCTGCATCTTGGCAGGATTGTTTTTTGCTTGCGCGAGGTAATAGGCCGTCCGCGCCTTTTCCAACAATGCCTGCTGCTGGTTGCGCTCTTTCAGGAACTCCGCTTCGCGCTGACGATTCAGTTCACGCTCTTTGTCATGTTCTGCCCGTACTTTTGCCAACAACTGATCAAGGTCATTAATGGGTTGCCCTGCAGTCTGCGCATAAACATTACCAATCAACAGTGACGACAATAAAATGCTGATCAAAAATCTCATCGTGTATTCCTCAGCGTTTCATTGGCAGCGCAAGCAATTGCGGTGCTTGCTGGTTACGTGCAATGCGCAATCCGTGCTTGATGTCTTCGCCGTATTCACGCGGCACTTCTACCCACTGTTTGTCCGTCCGATCCCAATAGCCGCTGCGCTCACCATCCATCGATTGAAAATAAAACGCTGTACGCCCCAGGCGTAGATATTCCACCGTGAGCTTTTCTTCACCCAGCTTCAATTCACCGCGCCACGCTTCAATGCCTCGACCGAATTCCAGCTCCTGCTGAAATGCCTCCAGCAATACACGGTACTTATCCTGCAAGGCGATAGATGAACTGGACAACTGCTGTTTGACCTTGATAACACGCGCGAGCCGCTCTTCCTGATGAAACGGCAAATCCAGCGCCACAAATTGCTCCAGTGCATCACCCATACTGCGCATTAATGGCACGATACGCTGTTGTGTAATCTGTCGACTAGCGAGTTGTTCACGCAAACTCGCCAAATCTTTATTCTGAACGGCCAGACGATCCGTTATTTCCTGCGTGTACTGATCCTGATAATCCACCGTCTGCGTGAGTCGCTTGTACTCATCCACCATCGCTTGCGTTTCGGATTGCAAATTGGCGATATTTTTTTGCGCGGCACCCGCTTCCGCATTGGTCGCCTGCATGGCTTTGATATTGTCTTCGAGTGTGGCAGCGTTAACGCTCAACGCCACTGAACCCAACAACGCTGCGCACAATATGGCAACCAACAGCTGATTCGTCGCTGTAATACGAAGGGATTTCATAATCCGGGCCCTGAAATGGATTCTCGTGCCAAGACTCTAACCCAAGCCCACCAGCTTGCAACTATCGGTTTGCCTGTAGGCGTTTGCGCTGAGCTGTATTGACGATATCGTCCAGTTCAAAACTGGCAAATAACGAGAGACAAGACAGCCGATAACGTATGACTCGCACCCTGGCCCAGGGAATAAACAACCCGGCGGTCAGCAAAATAGCGACTGCGTTGCTGAGATACAGCCACAACAAGGGCATCGTGTGCACATCGCAACCCAACTGACTCTTGCCCAACGCCATACCTTGATAGCGCAGATTTATCACACTGGCTCTGGCGTAAGCCACCACCCAGCACAATCCTGCCGCCAACCAACATGCAGCAACACCGACAACCATCAAAGTACTGGCTTCTGGCGACACCGTGACACCGGCTGTCGTTGAATGCCACCAGGATTGTAATGCTACCAGCTGCTGTTCCCAACCCGCTCCTATCACCGCCAATACCATCAGTAACGCCAACAACATAAGGAGCAATAGCAACGCGGGCAGCTTGAAAAAATACAATTTGTAATAGGCCGCAACAGATGGTGCAAACTGAAAATACTCATCCCCATAACTGGCATGATGAATAAAAAAACGGTTAAGCGAATATTGCCAATAAGGAAAGCCCAGACAAAAAAACAGCATGCCTGCCAATAACATTTTTGAATTCAGCGTATTTAAGCTATGCAAACCGCCAGACACCGACAATCCGAAAAAAATTCCACCGAGCAGCATGGTCGGCAACAAGGCAATTTTGTATGCTTCAGAGACATCACGAGTGAAGTCAAATGAAACATTACGCCAGACGATAAAAGGCAATTTCCTGCAATAAAACCATACCAGTAACAGCGGAAACAGGAGCAATAACGGCAACGAGTAAATCGCTGGCGCGACAGGCAATACCAGTAACCCTGCATAAACCAGCAATACAGTTACACCTACCATGTAACCCGACAAAATTTTCAACGGCGCAGTAATATACTGAAAAGGCATATTATCCAGCGTGGTATTCGCATAAAAATATTGTCGCGTGCGCGCAACAGCCCAGACTGAATATACGCCCGCCGTTAATACCATCAAGCATACATTAACAATCCAGATACGAAAATATTCGGATCCACTGCCATTAAAGGAAAAATCCAGTGTGCGATTGCCGTGATAACGCGCGCCACCCTCTTCACTGTACACACCGTCATCAGACAACGTCAATGACTTTGAGGAAATAACCGGGGAAGGATTGGTCGATGTTAAAAATGACGTGGTTACCGATGTATCACGCACATCAACATCCAGACCGATGGCCATCAATTTTTTGCGGTACAACTCCGCACTGGCAGCATCCAGATTGCTGCGGATAACGGTCTTCGGCGTTGCCAGAATAGCCGCTGCCTTTTCCGGAGGCAGCTTGAACAAGCGGGAGAATGCTTCCACAGCTTCTTGCTTGTCCATCGCCAACATAATGTTGTTGTATACGATCTGATAGCTGCCCATACCTCTGCTACACCCGCAATTTTATCAACGATCAGTAACTTCAATACGCTCCACATTCTGGAAACCGCGCGGCAATTTGTTGCCACGGCGACCACGTTCACCGCGATACTCGTCAAAATCACTGCCTTTCAGAACGGTATGACGCTTACCTGAGTACACCACCAACTGCTGGTTTTTTGCAACGATCGCCACGCTCGCGAGATATTCCTCTCGCGTCTGCAAACGCGCTGATGGGATATTCATGATCTTGTTGCCTTTTCCTTTGGCAAGCTCCGGCAATTCTGACAAGGCAAACACCAACAGACGACCTTCATTGCTGATAGCAATCAATAGATCCGTATTGATATCCCGCACCAGACACGGCGGCAACACATTGGCTTTTTCCGGGACGGATAATAATGTTTTACCACTGCGATTCTTACTCTGTAAATCCGACAGTTTTGCGACAAAACCGTAACCAGCATCGGTTGCCAGCAACACGCGCTCGTCATCGTTGCCCATCAACATCGACACAAATGTTGCAGTCGGTGGCGGGCTTAATTTCCCCGTCAACGGTTCACCCTGACCTCGCGCCGATGGCAAGGTGTGCGCCGCCAGCGAATAACTGCGCCCGGTAGAATCGAGTAACAATACCGACTGATTGCTGCGTCCACGTGCTGCCTGCATAAAACCATCGCCGGATTTGTAACTGAGCGATGCAGGATCAATGTCATGACCTTTCGCAGCGCGTATCCAGCCTTTTTCTGACAGCACTACGGTAATGGGATCAACGCTCAACAATTCGGACTCGGTAAACGCTTGCGCTTCTGCGCGTTGCACCAGCGGCGAACGGCGTGCATCACCGTGCTTCAACGCCACTTCCTGCAATTCCTTGCGCACGAGATTTTTCAGTTTGCGCGGCGATTCAAGAATAGCCTGCAATTCAGCGCGTTCTTTTGCCAACGCATCCTGCTCGCCGCGGATTTTCATCTCCTCCAGGCGTGCCAACTGGCGCAAGCGGGTATCCAGAATGTAATCGGTCTGATCTTCGCTCAAACCGAAGCGAGCCATCAAGATCGCTTTGGGCTCATCTTCTGTACGAATCAGATGAATCACTTCATCAAGATTGAGAAAGGCAATCAACAAGCCTTCCAATAAATGCAAACGCTGTTCAACTTTATCCAGACGATACTGCAAACGACGGCGCACGGTATCCTGACGGAACACCAACCATTCACTCAGCATCTGTTGCAGATTTTTTACTGCAGGCCGGCCATCCAGGCCGATCATGTTCATATTGACGCGATAATTTTTTTCCAGATCGGTCGTCGCAAACAGATGATTCATCAAGGCATCGACATCGATGCGATTGGAGCGCGGAATAATCACCAGACGCGTCGGATTTTCATGATCGGATTCGTCGCGCAGATCTTCTACCATCGGCAGTTTTTTCGCCTGCATCTGCTGGGCGATCTGTTCCATGATCTTGTTACCGGATACCTGATGTGGCAACGCTGTGATGATGATGTCGCCATCTTCCTTTTTCCACAGCGCACGCATTTTCAGCGAACCGCGCCCGGTGGCATACATAGCAACCAAGTCAGAAGGCGAGGTAATAATTTCTGCTTCCGTCGGATAATCCGGCCCAAGAACATGCTCGCACAATTCAGCAATACTGGCGCCGGGATTATCCAGCAGGTGTAAACAGGCATTCACCACTTCGCGCAAATTGTGCGGTGGAATATCAGTCGCCATACCCACAGCAATGCCGGTGGTGCCATTCAACAGCAACGCTGGCACGCGTGCAGGCAATACCGCGGGCTCGTCCAGTGTGCCGTCAAAGTTCGGCACCCAATCCACCGTACCTTGCTCAAGTTCCGAGAGCAGCAAATCAGAAAACGCTGTAAGTTTTGATTCCGTGTAACGCATCGCCGCAAACGATTTCGGATCATCCGGCGAGCCCCAGTTACCTTGACCATCTACCAATGTGTAACGGAATGAAAATGGCTGCGCCATCAACACCATCGCTTCATATGCAGCACTGTCACCGTGCGGATGGAATTTACCCAACACATCACCGATGGTACGGGCGGATTTTTTATATTTCGCACCCACTTTCAAACCGAGTTCGCTCATCGCATAAATAATGCGACGCTGCACCGGTTTCAAACCGTCACCGATATGCGGCAGAGCACGGTCGAGAATCACGTACATCGAATAATTCAGATACGCCTGCTCGGTGAAATCCGCGAGGGCGCGTTGTTCAATATCGCCAAACATATTTTGCTGTATTGTCATGTCAATTCACTTTTATTTAAATGACTTCCGCCAGATTACCTTTGGTTTCCAGCCAATCCTTACGATCGCCAGCGCGTTTTTTGGCTAGCAACATATCCATCAATTCATCGGTATTATCTACTGCATCCAGCGTCAACTGCACCAAGCGGCGCGTATCGGGATTCATGACCGTTTCACGCAATTGCAGTGGATTCATTTCACCCAGACCTTTGAAGCGCTGCACGTTGGGCTTGCCGCGCTTACCCTCAGCAGCAATGCGATCCAGCACGCCGAGTTTTTCCGACTCATCCAGCGCGTAATAAACATCTTTACCGATATCAATGCGGTACAACGGCGGCATTGCGACAAACACATGGCCGGCATTTACTAATGGGCGAAAATGCCGCACAAACAATGCACACAGCAATGTGGCGATGTGCAAACCATCGGAATCCGCATCGGCCAGAATACAAATCTTGTGGTAGCGCAAACCACTGATGTCGGTTGAACCGGGATCAACACCTACGGCGATAGCAATGTTGTGCACTTCTTCACTGGCGAGAACCGTGTCGACATCCACTTCCCAGGTGTTCAGGATTTTGCCACGCAAAGGCATGATGGCCTGAAACTCGCGGTCGCGCGCCTGCTTGGCTGAGCCGCCTGCAGAATCCCCTTCCACCAGAAACAATTCACCGCGCGTGACATCACTGCCGGAACAGTCCGCCAGTTTTCCGGGCAACGCAGGACCTGAAGTAATTTTCTTGCGTTCGATTTTTTTTCCGGCACGCAAACGTTTTCCTGCATTGCTGATACAAAACAACGCAAGCTTTTCCGCATCTTCAACATGCTGGTTCAACCACAGGCTGAAAGAATCTTTTGCCACACCGGAGACAAATGCAGCCGCTTCACGCGATGACAAGCGCTCTTTGGTTTGACCGGAAAATTGCGGATCTGCGAGTTTGGATGACAACACGTACGCGCAGCGATCCCACAAATCTTCCGGCGCCAGTTTGATACCGCGCGGCAACAAATTGCGGAACTCACAAAAATCACGCAAAGCTTCGAGCAAACCAGTACGCAAACCATTCACATGCGTACCACCTTGTGGCGTAGGAATGAGATTGACGTAGGATTCTGTTAGCAGCTCGCCGCCTTCCGGCAACCACAACACTGCCCAGTCCACAGCTTCAGTTGTGCCAGTGAAACTGCCAACAAAAGGTTCTGCTGGTAACAATTCCCAACCGGCACACGCCGATGCCAGATAATCTTTCAGACCATCTTCGTAATACCATTCATCGCGCTCACCGGATTGTTCATCAAAGAAAGTGACACGCAAACCAGGGCACAACACGGCTTTTGCACGCAACACATGGCGCAAACGCGGTACAGAAAATTTTACCGAATCAAAATATTGCGCATCGGGATAAAAACGCACGCTGGTGCCCGTCTGTTTTTTTGGCACAGGTTCCAGCAGCTCCAGTTCGCTAGCACGGTTACCATCCTTGAACGTCATGCGGTACTTCTGACCATCGCGCTTGATCAGCACTTCCAGATCGACCGACAGGGCATTGACCACCGACACACCGACGCCATGCAAGCCACCGGAAAACTGGTAGTTTTTATTGGAGAACTTACCGCCCGCATGCAAGGTAGTCAGGATGACTTCTACGCCGGGCTTTTTTTGCTCGGGATGGATATCCACCGGCATACCGCGACCATCATCCGAACAGGACAACGAGCCATCCTTGAACAACACCACATCGATCTGTTTTGCGTGCCCTGCCAACGCCTCGTCAACCGAGTTATCGATGATTTCCTGGGCGAGGTGATTCGGGCGGGTAGTGTCGGTATACATGCCCGGGCGCTTGCGCACCGGGTCAAGACCGGTCAGGACTTCAATTGAATCAGCGTTATAGCTGTTTTTAGAAACACTGCTGGATGCGACTGTCGTACTCATGTAATCCCCCGTAGAACGGCGCTATTCTACGGGGATTCAAACAAGACTTCAGCCTATTACTGTTTTTTCTTACAGTACCTCAGCCTTATGCTTGTACTCACTCCGGCGCGACAATCTGGCCTTCCGTGTTGCTAACACCGCGTCGATGTGACTTTTGTTGTGCGGAATTACTATCTTGCGAACGCCATTCCTGAGGCTGTTGTTCATGAGACTGTTGCCCATGGGAACGTTTCTCTTGAGAATGCTGCTCTCGAGAGTATGCTGGCTCCGATGTTTGGCGCTGTTGGCGCTCTACCTGTCTGACATTGTTGTCGTTTGTTTGGGAGCGATAATGCCTCACTTGCTCACCATCATTAGCATCAGGACGAACGGCGGAATCTTTCTCATCGGCATGATATCGGCGTTCTTGCTGCTGCCGGGGCTTCTCGTAATTGGATGATCCATGCTCATCTTGCCGCTGATACACTTTTTGCACCCCGTCCTTTTCAACACGCGGCTCTAATGGACGCCCATAGGCATCTGTCGTACCGACGTACTGCTTACGATCATTGCCATCACCGCGCCGGCAATCGTGGTCATTGCACCAGTCCTTACGCTGCTTGTACCAGTTGTCGTCACGGCCATGATCACGATCCCATGCCACCGAATTCTGGTAGTCATTCTTATTGCGATAACAATAGCCCTGGTAAGCGTAGCCGTTACAAGGCTGCTGGCGTTCAATCACGTAAATGCGATCACGCGGATAACTGGCATTACCGTAAGGGTAGTAGGTACCACCATTGTTATACACGTTGTTGTGATAACCATGACTATGATCGTCGTACCTATCATCGCCCCAGTAATCATCCGCACTGCCGCAGGCGGACAATAAAAACAGACAAGCCGATAAACACAGTGCGTTGCGCATGACCCTCTCCCAAGGATTAAATCGTTGTGCAATCAACACTAGCAGTACGCCAATAATTTACAAGCGGCGACAGAAAATATATTCAGCACTTAACGTTGAACTTTTTCTGTCATTGCCTTTCTGAGCAAATCCCCCATTGAGCCAACAGCGGCAGGTTTTTCCGGCTGTTTATTGCTCATGTAACGCTGCTCAGTTTTACGGTCCACTCTCGATGCCGGTTTACCGCCCTCTACTTTCGGTGCGACTTCATCTTCAAGACGCATAGTCAACGCAATACGTTTGCGTGCAGCATCCACTTCCAACACTTTTACCTTGACGATGTCACCCGTTTTTACCGCTTCGCGCGGATCTTTAATAAACCGGTTGGTAATGGCAGAAATATGCACCAAGCCATCCTGATGCACACCGATGTCCACAAACGCACCAAAGTTGGCAACATTGGTGACAACACCTTCCAATACCATACCCGGGATCAAGTCGCTGATTTTTTCTACACCGTCCTTGAAGGTTGCGGTTTTAAATTCCGGACGCGGATCACGACCAGGTTTATCCAGTTCCTTGATGATATCCACCACGGTCGGTAATCCGAATTTTTCACAGATAAAATCCCTTGCATTGAGCGTACGCAAAAAGACGCTATCGCCAATCAGGCTGTCGATGCTGCGAGCTGATTTTTTTGCGATACGCGCAACTACTTCGTAGGACTCCGGATGCACAGCGGAGCGATCCAAAGGGTTTTCGCCATTATTAATACGTAGAAACCCGGCAGCTTGTTCAAAAGTCTTATCACCCATGCGCGGAACAGTTTTCAATGCTTCACGACTATTAAACGCACCATTTTTGTCACGGAATTCCACAATATTGGATGCCAGCGTCTGACTCAAACCGGAAACCCTTTTCAACAGAGCAACTGATGCGGTATTTACATCGACACCTACTCCATTAACACAATCCTCTACTACAGCATCCAGCGTACGCGCCAGTTGTGACTGGTTAACATCGTGCTGATACTGCCCGACACCGATAGACTTCGGGTCAATTTTTACTAACTCTGCCAACGGATCCTGTAAACGACGCGCAATAGAGACGGCACCACGGATTGTTACATCCAGATCCGGAAACTCTTTTGCCGCCAACTCTGAAGCGGAGTACACCGACGCGCCCGCTTCACTGACCACTACTGTTTTAGCATGCAGTTCAGCATTTTTCTTCAGCATGTCCGCTACAAATTTTTCCGTTTCACGCGAAGCGGTGCCGTTACCAATACTGATCAGGTCAACGTTGTACTGCTTGCACAATGCGAAGACAATCTTTTCGGCTTCCGCAATTTTATTTGATGGCTGATGCGGGAAAATAGCGCCATGCTGCACCACTTTTCCAGTGTTATCGACCAACGCCACCTTGACACCAGTACGAAACCCCGGATCCAGCCCAAGCGTGACTTTCTGACCTGCCGGAGCAGCCAATAACAAATCTTTCAAATTACTGGCAAACACGCGAATCGCTTCTTCTTCCGCTTTCTCTCGCAGATGACCAAAGAGGTCAGTTTCCAGATGCGTTAACAACTTGATGCGCCATGTCCAGCGCACCACCTCTGCCAGCCATGCATCAGCTTTTCTGCCGTCATTCTTCTCTTTTTGTAAAACAATCCCGAAACGAACAGCAATTCGTCGTTCACAAATATGATCCGGAGTCGTCAGCTCTTCCGGCAAAGCGAGCGACACATTCAGGATACCTTCTTTCCGCCCACGAAAAACTGCCAATGCACGGTGTGACGGCATGACAGATACCTTCTCGGAAAAATCAAAATAGTCACGGAATTTCTCACCTTCGTTCTGCTTTCCATCAACTACTTGTGATTTTACCAATCCATTTTCATTTAAATATTCACGCAAATCACCCAGCAACTTTGCATCTTCGCTGAAATTTTCCATGAGTATCTGTTTCGCACCATCCAGTGCCGCCTGCACATCATGCACTGCCAGTTCAGTATTCAGATATTTCTGTGCTTCCTCTGACGGATCTAGCGATGGATTTTCCAACAACGCCAACGCCAACGGCTCAAGCCCTGCTTCACGCGCTATTTGCGCTTTGGTACGGCGCTTGGGCTTGTACGGCAGATAAAGATCTTCGAGACGATTTTTCGTATCCGCGGCCAGCACATCACGCTCAAGTTCTGGCGTTAATTTGCCCTGTTCAGCAATACTCGCCAACACAGTTTTACGGCGCTCTTCCAGTTCGCGCAAATAAACAAGCCGCTCTTCCAGGGTACGCAGTTGCGTATCATCCAATGCGCCTGTAACTTCTTTGCGATAGCGCGATATAAATGGCACCGTCGCACCTTCATCCAGCAATTGCACTGCGGCAATCACTTGTTCAGGTTTTACGGATAATTCCTGTGCAATACGCTGTTCAATGCTGGCCATAATATCTCCCCGAAATCAGGGAGACATT
>DAOMGA010000010.1:0-14190 GCA_035430085.1 Pseudomonadales bacterium | reverse complement strand
GAAGAAGTTGATTTGCAAGGACCGCAAGCGGGTGAGGTGATGGTGAAACTGGTAGCGACCGGCGTGTGCCACACGGATGCTTATACATTAAGCGGCGAAGATTCCGAAGGTGTGTTTCCGTGCATTCTCGGCCATGAAGGTGCCGGCGTTGTAGTAGAAGTCGGCGCTGGCGTAACCAGTGTTGCTGTTGGCGATCACGTCATTCCGCTTTACACGCCGGAGTGTGGAAAGTGTAAATTCTGTTTGTCTGGAAAAACCAATCTGTGTCAGGCAATTCGTGCAACACAAGGTAAGGGCTTGATGCCCGATGGTACGTCGCGTTTCAGCAAGGATGGCAAGCCGATTTTTCATTACATGGGCACATCCACGTTTTCTGAATACACCGTGTTGCCCGAAATTGCGTTGGCAAAAATCAATAAAGCTGCGCCACTGGATAAAGTGTGCCTGCTGGGTTGCGGTATCACCACCGGTATCGGCGCAGTATTGAATACTGCAAAAGTGGAAGCGGGTTCAACGGTGGCAGTATTTGGTCTCGGCGGCATTGGTTTGTCAGTACTGCAAGGCGCTGTGATGGCAAAAGCCGCACGCATCATTGCTATCGATATCAACGAAAGTAAATTCGAGATGGCAAAAATGTTGGGTGCAACCGACTGCGTCAATCCAAAAAGCTTTGATCGCCCGATTCAGGAAGTGATCGTCGATATGACAGACGGCGGCGTGGATTATTCATTTGAATGTATCGGCAACGTCAACCTTATGCGCTCTGCGCTTGAATGTTGTCATAAAGGTTGGGGCGAATCAGTCATCATCGGTGTAGCTGGTGCAGGGCAGGAAATTGCCACTCGCCCATTTCAACTGGTAACTGGTCGCGTATGGCGCGGCAGCGCATTCGGCGGCGTAAAAGGTCGCACCCAATTGCCGGATTACGTTGAACGCTATATGAAAGGCGAAATAAAAATCGACGAGATGGTGACCTATACCATGCCGCTGGATGACATCAACCGTGCGTTTGATCTGATGCATGAAGGCAAAGCCATCCGTTCAGTAATTATCTACTAGCTCCATCTCCCGTTTCACGGGAGCGGGCTGGGGAGAGGGCATGATAGAAATCATCGAAAGAAATCGCTGTTTTGACGGCGAACAACTGCGCATCAAGCATCATTCACAAACTTTGTCTTGCGAAATGATATTTGCGCTCTACTTGCCACCGCAGACACACACAAGGAAAGTTCCGTTGCTGTGGTGGTTATCCGGATTAACTTGTAACGACCAGAACTTTGTCACCAAAGCAGGTTCACAGCGCATTGCAGCAGAACTCGGCATTGCGATTATCGCGCCGGATACCAGCCCGCGCGGTGATGATGTGCCGGACGATGCAGACAAAGCCTGGGACTTCGGATTGGGTGCAGGTTTTTATATCAACGCCACGCAAGCACCTTTCGCTAAACATTACCGCATGTACGATTATGTGCAGAGTGAATTACCGGCGTTAATAGCAAAAGAATTCGGCGACAAAATTGATGCCGCACGCCAAAGTATTTCCGGTCATTCCATGGGGGGTCACGGCGCATTGACACTCGCAATCCGCAATCCACAACAATATCTTTCTGTTTCCGCGTTTTCACCTATTTGCGCGCCTATGCAGTGCCCTTGGGGTGAAAAAGCTTTCGGAAATTATTTTGGCGCTGACAAAGCTATATGGGCTGAACATGATACTTGCGCATTAATTGCAGCGCGTGGTTTCGATAAACCGATATTGGTGGAGCAGGGATTGGCGGATAATTTTCTCGCCAGCCAACTGAAACCGGAATTGCTGGAAGCTGCCTGTGAAAAATCCGGCGTATCAATCACTGTCAATCGTCGTGAAGGTTACGACCATAGCTATTACTTCATCTCGACATTTTTTGAACATCATCTGCGTTACCACGCAGGTTTTCTGGGATAAGACCATGACTGCACTCAATCATCTTTTTAGTCCGGCGAAAATCGGCAATGTAGAACTGCGCAACCGTATTGTGATGGCGCCGATGACGGTGGATTATGCCAATCCCGATGAGACTCCCTCCGAAAAACAGATAGCCTATTACGCAGAGCGCGCCAAGGGCGGCGCAGGTTTGATCACGCTGGAAGTCTGTACGGTGGATGCGGATCACCGGTATCAGGCGAAATCTCTAGGCCTGTATGCCGATCATCTGATTGAGCCACATAAAAAACTGGTGGATGCGATTCACGCCCACGGTGCAAAAGTATTCCCGCAAATAGCACACACTGGCCCTGAGTCACTCGCACCTTTTTTTCGCAAGATGCCACCGGTCGGTCCGTCGGTTGTACGCACGCCGACTACCATGCAAGTGTGCCGTGAATTGGCTGTTGAAGAAATTCCTGCCTTGGTGGAAATGTACGGCGATGCCTGTTTGCGTGCACAGAAAGCCGGTTACGACGGCATTGAGCTGCATGCGGCTCATAGTTATATGTTGCTAGGTTCGTTTTTATCACCTTTGCGCAATCACCGTAACGATGAATACAGTGGCAGAAAACTTGAAGGGCGCATGAAATTGCTCCTGGAAGTCATTGCGAATATTCGCCAGAAGTGCGGGCCAGATTATCCAATCGTCGTGCGCTTGTCTGGTTACGAGCGTGAAGCCGGTGGTCGTGAAATCAACGATACACAGCGTATGGCGCCGTTACTGGTTGCAGCAGGTGTGGATGGTTTTCATGTCAGTGGCGGCGTGACTGATAACAACATCACACAGCTGATCCCCGGCACGGAATACAAGCAGGGTTATAACGTGGCGATGGCAGCAGCTATCCGTCAGGTTGTCGATGTGCCTGTGATGGTCGTCGGTCGCAATATTGATCCAGTCGCTGCTGAAAAAATCCTGCAGGACGGTCATGCAGACATGGTGGTCATGGGGCGTGCATTATTTGCCGACAGTGAATTGCCCAACAAAGCGCAAGCTGGACAGCTCAATACGATACGCACTTGCACATCCTGTGAAGATTGTGTTGACACTATTTTCCAGAACATCGGTGTTCGTTGCGCTATTAATGCGCGTTGTGGTCGTGAAGCAGAGTTTCCGCTGATCAAAACCGTCAGCGCTAAAAATATTCTTGTTATCGGCGGTGGCCCTGCCGGCATGGAAGCTGCGCGTATTGCTTGTGAACAAGGCCATTTCGTGACGCTGTATGAAAAATCGCAGCAACTCGGTGGCTTGTTGTCACTGGCTTCTGCCATGCATCGTGATAATTACCGCTTTCTGGATTACTTGCGTGCAGAAATGCAGCGGTTACCGGTCACTGTAAAACTTGGCACAGAAGTCACAATGGAATTGCTGCGCGAACAAAAACCGGATGCAGTGATTATTGCTGTTGGTAGCGCAGCAAAAACGCCAGAGATTTCCAGTGCCAGCAATCACAATATTATCAGCGGTGAAACATTGCATACACTGATAGCTAACCGTTTTGCCAATGATGCGCTCGGAGAACATGTAGCTATCATCGGTTCTGGTATTGTTGCTGTCGAGTTGGCAGAATTTCTCGCCAGAAAAGGCAAAAAGGTCAATCTTGTCAGCAGTGACAATCGTCTTGCGGGTGAAGTGGGCAAGAAGCGTCGCGGTGAAGAATCGCGCCGGCTCGATAATGCAGGCGTGATTGTCAACACCGGCGTACAGATTGATGAAGTAACTGGTAAAGGTGTTCACATCACGATTGCAGGCAAGCAGCGTATTGTTGCAGTGAATAGTGTGCTGATTCCTGATGTGTACAGCGCTAATACTGCGTTGGTCGATGCATTCCAGGACGTCGCGCCAGTTGTGACAGCCATTGGCGATTGCACTGGATTTGGTCTGATCAAGAAAGCCGTTGAGGACGCTAACGTAGCCATTCACTCTTTAAATTGACGGGCTTTGAGCTCTGAACTTTGAACTGATAGCCGCAACTGTGGTCTGATAGCTGTAGACCACACTTCAGGTATCTGACATGCAGCTTTCAGACGACGACCGTATTACCTATCGGCCACAACGCCGCTCGCCCGCCATCACAGTTGCCGTGTTGTTGCTCGTCGCTGGCAGTATTGGCGGCATTGCCTATTACTATCTGAAAAACCCCGATAACCAGCAGCAACTGTCTGCACTCAAACAGGCTGTCGACAACAAGGTGCAGCCTGCTGCTATCACGCCGCCTCCTGTTCCGGTTGTGGAGCCAGCCCCTGCGCCTGACCCGGTTGCTGCCAGTGAGCCGCCACTGGATCAGGCAGCTGATTCGATACCACTGCCGCCACTCGATGCATCTGATGCGGGTATTAAACAGGAGTTGTCTACACTCTCCGGCTGGAATAGCAGTGCTTTCAGCTTGATGGTGGGCGACCAGTTGTTACGTCGCTTTGTCACCCTGGTGACGAATATTGCCGCCGGCAAGATTGACCATAAGAGCGGGCCGTTTCTGCCGATCACAGGACGTTTTGCTGTCAGTAGCAGTATGCCATTGACCATGACACCGGAAAGCCAAACGCGTTATGCGCTCTACATTGATGCCATTACGGCGCTAGACCCGCAACAATGTGCAGCACTTTACCGCCGGTTTTATCCTTTGCTGAACAGTGCTTATCAGGAGTTGGGCGAAAAAAATAATTTCCATGCGTTGGTGCTGAAAGCCATCACGCAACTTGAAAATACACCGGATCTTACACAGGCCCCGATTTTAGTGCCGGCGGACAAAGGTCTTTACAAATATGCACAGCCACAACTGGAAGCGCTGCCTGCCATACAGAAACAGATATTGCGCAGCGGTTGGGAAAATGTATCCAGATTAAAAATATGGTTGCGCCAACTCAGGGCTGCGTTGTTGGCACAGCCAGCGTAAAAAGTAATCCATCTATTGCAATACGTGAGCCACACATTTCATCAATCAGCATTTGTTCCAACACTGCTTTTTCTTCGCTGTACACTACAACCCGCTCGCCGGCGGGTGTATCGGCAATCGCAATGGCGCGTGATGGCGTATCGCTGATGTACAGCACTGTGTAGCCAGCGATTATCGCCGTACCGTGATAATGATCGAGCACTGGCAGCGTCTGGCTGATTACTTCAACCTCATCACTCACATCAATCAATGCAAACGGTTTTACAGGTTTGTGTGTACTCCATAATCCGTAAGCCTGTTTGCTGATCACGCCGGATACACTGCTGATTAAGCCATTAACAACCGATTTTTTTTGTCTTTGTGATTCGCGCAGCAAATCCATCATGCGACACGTAGCCTGCAGCACGTAATTATTCAGTGGTCCGCCAGCAGATGCCATGCCGCCTGTCACAGTGAGATCATGTACGTCGTCGACGCCCAAGGCATCGGCATACACTTGTACTGCTGCCGGGAAGCAGCTGTACAGGTCCAGCAGGTCAATATCGGTTTTTTTCAGTGATGCGTATTCCAGTGCAGTCTGCAATGCCATTTCTGCACCGGGCGAGCGATGCAATTGTTCGCGCTGCGACAGGCAGGTCATGTGATTGGATTCGCTGCTCACCAACGGATATAAGCGTTTTTCTTGTGTAATGCCCAGTTGATCCGCCAGTTTTTCTGAACACAGGATCAGCGCAGAAGCCTGATCCACATTCCATTCGCTGTTGTGTGCTTTGGTGTAGGGAAAAGCCAGCATACGGTTTTTGCCCGCTACATCACGTATCTGCTCCACAGTTAGCACATCGCGTTTCCATGCCTGTGGATTTGTTGCGGCAATTTCACTGAAGCGTTGATAACGTCGTGCAATGCGGTCGCGATTCTCACCCACCGATTCGCCACGCGCGAAACGTAATGCCGATTCGATAATGGCGTAAAAACCTACGGGCATCATCAGGCCCGCCTGTGTTTCGGCATCCAGAAACAAATCGGCATCCGGCTCCATCACTTCATCCGGTTTGGTGTCCTGCATGGTTTCAGATGCAATTTTTTGCTGGATAGTTGCCTGCAATTGGCGAAACTTGGCTTCGCCACCCGCAATGATTGCGCATTCAATGTCGCCATTTGCGATGCGCTGACAGGCATCGCCGATTAGTGTTTGCTGCAAGATACCAAAATCAGCCAGCACAGTTTTTGCTTGTGGCGCATTGATGGCATTGGCAATCAGTCTGGCCGGATCAGAATAAGACCACATCCCTCTCGGTACATAAATACGTTGTACATGTTTCAGAATATCTTCGTTGCCAGAGTTTTTTGCAGCCGCTATTACCGCGTCAATCATCAAGCCAACAGCCTCGCGACTTTTACTGATATCGATTTCGCGTTGCTGGATTGCCGAGCAGCCTGCCAGTAAAGGAATATTTTTCATAACAATAATCTGCCAATCATTTTCTTCGACTACTGGTAGTCTTCGCTGGTGGCTGGTCCCTGATAATCTTTGTCGACATAGAGGAAAGACATCATATGGCGGCGATTGCCTACATAAGGCACAGCATGCCATGCGCGCGCGTCGAATACGACTACGTCGCCAGGGGTGGTAGGGATTTCAGTGCAGGGTACTTCGGTAATCGACAAGCCGATATTTTCTTCGGGTGTCTTGATCATTTTTTTCAGTTTTTTGACGAACTTATCCGTGTGGTGATGGCTGCCCGGAATAATGCGAAAAGCATCTTCGCCAGCGCGCATATCGTCAAAATAAAAAATGACTTTCACATTGCGGCAGTTGTAAGGCAGCCCGGTAATGTCGGTGTGCCAGCGTGTGCCGCAATCGTAAATATTGCCATCGCTACCCAGTAAGCGGAACGGTTCGCCAACAAGATCACTCACGATGCCGGATAATTTTTCGCCATACGCCAGTGTATGCAGCATGGCGCTTTTTTCTGTAATCATTGGCATGATCTGGCGCGGCCGGTGATGGTGTACAACGTGATCCCACGGCATGATCTGGTCGGCGGCATCCCTGAATATCCGGTCAAATTCAGCACGAATATCTATAATTTCACTGGCAAACATTCCTGGGAATTTGAGATAGCCCAGCAAATCGAAATGGTTTTTTTGTTGGTCGGTCAGTTGTTTTATGGTGTGCATGGCCATTCATCAGTGAGTTCATGTCGTGACTGTGTTGTAGCATCCCACAACCAGAACCGGTAGCGTAGGTCGTCAGTGTGACCAGTGTCGCACCGGGAACGTTCGCAAGCCAGTGCCAGATGGTGGTGGTGGTCAAATTGCCAGTGTCGAAATTGCCAGCGATCCGATGTCAGGGGAAATCCTGCGCGTGGCGTTTTTCCCGGCACACACGCAAATACCAGTTCTTCCAGGCGCATACTGTTGATAGTCTCGCCCAGGGCTTTGATGTATGCCTCTTTTAATGTCCACTGGCGAAAAAAGATTTTCTGGCGAATTTTATTGTTATCAGCTTCCTGCATTTCGATTTGTTCCTGAGCATGAAAATAACGCGCTGCTATATCCCCCGTACGATTCCGGCGCGCTTCGCTGTCGATATCAACACCAATCTTTTCTGCTGCCGCTACAACGCATGCAATCCAGCCTGGTCCGTGACTAAGATTGAATGCCGGCGCATCGGGCTGCTCCAGAAAAGGTTTGCCAGCCTCTGTTTTGTCAAATATCAGTTCCAGGCCATCACAATCCGTGTAATAGCCGAGACATTGGCGCAATAAAGCGCGCCCCGCCAACCATTCACACTGACGCCTCTGACTGATCATACCGTCAGCACGCTGTTGTTCGTCTGCCGTGGTCAATATGTGTAGAGCTGCGTCCCGTATTGACGGGCGATGCATCAACCACACGTGAATTTCATCATTCGCCAATAATGCCATTACAGCCAGCCTGATTTCCTGAAACGGTAATACAGATAACCGCTGACGCTTGCCATTAAAACCAGCGAGAAACCGTAGCCAAATCGCCAGTGCAATTCCGGCATGTGTTCAAAGTTCATCCCGAATATGCCCGCAATAGCTGTAGGCACCGCTAACATGGCCGCATAAGCTGCCAATTGCTTCATGACATCATTCTGTTGCACAGATGCAGTTAACAAATTGGCTTCCAGCGCTGAGCTAAGCATATCGCGCAATCCATCAATACTTTCATCAATGCGAATAGCGTGGTCGTGCACATCGCCAAAATAGGGGCGCATATCGTTATCAATCAGCCCGGTTTCGGTGCGTCGCAGCCGGTTACTGATTTCTATCACCGGCGATACCATTCTGCGCAGTTGTCGCAAGTGCTTTTTGAGTTCGTAGACTCGCTGGATCAGGTTGTGGTCAACGCGGCTGCCCAGAACATTTTCTTCAATAATTTCTGCCTCGGCTTCCAGTTCTGTGATGATGGGCATGTAATTGTCGACGATAAAATCCATGTAGGAATAAACCACGAAGTCTGCGCCCTTGCTAAGCATGGCCGGGACTTTTTCGCAGTGCGCACGCAATTCCTTGTAAGAAGATGAGGCGCCATGACGAATTGCCACAACGTAGCCACGGCCGGCAAAAATATGTGTCTCCCCAAATTCAACTTTTCCATTCTTGCGCTGCGCTGTGTGCAAAACGAGAAATAGCGAATCGCCATAAAACTCGAGCTTGGGCCGCTGATGTGCATTTAAAGCATCTTCCACTGCAAGATCGTGCAAGCCGAACTGTTGTTGCACTTCCCGTAATAATGCTTCGCTAGGTTCCAGCAAACCTATCCAGGCAAAGCGATCCTGATGGGTTGTCCAGGCTTTCACATCGGAAATCGCCAATGTGCTGACGCGCCGACCGTTTTCATAGCCGGCACAATCGATAATCATCGGCTGGCCGCCATCCAGTATTTCTGCCTTATTACTGCCCATCTGGTCTCCTGCCGCATGACTTCAAAAGCGCCTGTGCCGGTTCACTCAATCCTGCATTGTAGGGTATGGTAATGCCCCGTACCCGACTGTGCAGCAAACCCCGATGTTTCATCCGCTGACATTATTTCCACATACATGGTTTCGACGTTGCCTTGCTGTGCTGCTACTGCTGTGGATAGCAGGCTGTGCAATGCAAAAGCCTGCTGATATCAGCGGAGCTCCCGACCTTGTCTTGCAAAAGCAGCTGACCGCAACCACTCATTGGCAATTTACCGGCAAGTTGGCCGTGCGTACGCCAACACAATCGGAATCTGCCCGGATACAGTGGCAGCAGGATGGGGAGCGTTTTGATATCCATCTATCGGGGCCTGCCGGTCTCAAGGCGACCCGCATTTATGGTGTGCCCGGGGACGTCAATTTTGAACAGGGTGAACATCATTTCAGCGCTGAATCGGTAGAAGCGCTTTCAGAACAGCTAGTGGGCTGGCCGTTGCCCGCAACAGAATTAGGGTGGTGGCTGCGCGGTTTGCCGGCTCCAGGCTCTCGCGTAGAGGCAGCGGGTTACACCGCTGAAGGTTGGCTGTCCTCTCTGGTGCAGAACTATTGGATCCTGCAGCTCAGCGATCCGCGTGTGTCAGGGCGGTTGGTGTTGCCCGGACGCATCGAGGCCACGCAGGGAGACACCCGTGTCATTCTTATCATTAAGGATTGGCAGGTGCGTTAATGCTCGCTTCGATTGTTCTGCCTGCGCCCGCCAAGCTGAATATGTTCTTGCATATCATCGGTCGGCGGCCGGATGGGTACCATCAACTGCAAACAGTATTTCAGTTGCTGGATGTTGGCGATGAGTTGACGTTTTCCTCGCGCAGCGATGGACGTATTTGCCTGCGCAGCGCCTTGCCCGGTGTACCGACCGAGCAAAACCTGATTGTGCGAGCTGCAACGCTGTTGCAGGCGCACAGTGCTTGCAGCTTGGGGGCGGATATTGATTTAGATAAACGCCTGCCAATGGGAGGAGGGCTGGGTGGTGGCAGCTCGGATGCTGCTACGACATTGCTGGGGCTGAATCGTCTGTGGAATCTTGGCATCGATATCGAAGTCTTGGCGCAGTTAGGCCTGCAACTGGGTGCGGATGTGCCGGTTTTTGTGCGCGGTGCCAGCAGTTGGGCGGAAGGCATAGGCGAGCAATTAACCCCTATCGAATTGCCGGAGCGTTGGTTTGTGGTGCTAACGCCGGAATGCGCTGTGAATACAGCAGAAATCTTCGGTACAGAAGAATTGACACGTAACACAGCCCCCATCACAATAGCCGCCTTCTTGCAGGGGGGCAGTCAGATTGCTACGCGCAATGATTGCCAGCCAGTGGTTGAAAAGCGCTATCCAGTAGTCAAAAAGGCTCTTGAATGGCTATCAAACCAGGGTCTTTGCATGATGACAGGCACTGGCGCCAGTGTGTTTGCCTGTTTTGAAACACGTGACGCAGCTGATGCAGTGCTCGCCATTAAGCCGGCTTATTTGGCAGGTTTTGTGGCAAAAGGGGTGAATATTTCCCCCGTGCATCGCCAGCTACAAGCCATGGAATGATCATGGCGTAGCAAAGCACCAGATACAGGGGTATCGCCAAGCGGTAAGGCAGCAGGTTTTGATCCTGCCACTCGGAGGTTCGAATCCTTCTACCCCTGCCATTTTTCATTCATCCACAGCTTACAAAAACCAGGGTGCTTTTATGTCCAACTTCATGGTTTTTACTGGCAATGCCAATCCCGAACTGGCTGGTCGCATTGTGCAGCGTCTGGGTATGCGTCTGGGTGATGCTGTCGTCAAGACATTTTCTGATGGCGAAATCTCGGTTGAGCTGAACGAAAATGTTCGCGGTGGTGATGTATTTATCGTGCAACCGACTTGCGCGCCACCGAATCGCAATCTGATGGAAATACTGTTCATGACAGATGCGTTACGCCGGGCATCCGCAGCGCGCATTACGGCAGTAGTTCCCTATTTTGGTTATGCACGACAAGATCGGCGTGTGCGTTCGGCGCGTGTTCCCATCAGCGCAAAAGTCTGTGCGGATATGTTGACCGGCGCAGGTGTAGATCGCGTATTGACCGTTGATTTGCACGCGGAACAGATCCAGGGATTTTTTGATGTTCCCGTCGATAACGTCTATGGTTCTCCTGTGCTGCTGGACGATATCCGCGCACAGAAATACGAAAATCTTTTAGTGGTCTCCCCTGACATTGGCGGCGTAGTGCGTGCTCGCGCAGTGGCTAAAGAATTGCATACCGATCTTGCGATTATCGACAAGCGTCGCCCTCAGGCGAATGTCAGCGAAGTGATGAACATCATCGGCGAAGTAGAAGGTCGCACTTGTGTGTTGGTGGACGATATTGTTGATACAGCAGGCACCTTGTGCAAAGCCGCTGATGCCCTGAAAGCGCATGGTGCTGGTAAGGTTGTCGCTTACTGTACGCATCCGGTGTTGTCTGGCAACGCGCTGCATAACCTGACGAATTCATCGCTGGATATGTTGGTGGTCACGGATACGATTCCATTGTCAGCTGAGATTCAGGCATGTGGCAAAATCAGGCAGTTGACTATGGCGCATTTGTTGGCGGAAGCGATGCGCAGAGTCAGCAACGAAGAATCCATCAGCGCGATGTTTACCTGATCAGAGATCAAAACACGCGCTGGGGTAAAGCGCAGGGTGCTGGTCGCAAGCCCCTGCTTTAATGAACCGCAGACCATTTTTGTGAATAGGTTCTGCACAATGAGGTAATAATCATGTCCAGCTTTACACTGCAAGCCCAAGCTCGGGCCGACAAGGGGAAGGGTGCGAGCCGCCGCCTGCGTCGCCTGAACGATCAAGTACCAGCCATTCTGTATGGCGATGATAAAGCGCCAGTCATGCTGAGCGTTCCGCATAAAGATCTGATGAAGTGCCTTGATGCGGAAGCGTTTTACAGCAGCATTATCACGCTGGATGTTGATGGTCAGCCGCATAAAGTGGTGTTGCGTGATTTGCAGCGTCACCCTGCTGCCCCGCGTATCCTTCACGCTGACTTCCAGCGTGTATCCGGCACCAAGAAAATTCACATTCGTGTTCCATTGCATTTCATTCACGAAGACAGCTGTGTAGGCGTGAAACAACAAGGCGGCGCGATCAACCACAGCATGAGTGAGCTGGAAGTAAGCTGTTTGGCAGCGGATCTTCCGGAGTTTATTGAAGTGGATCTGGCGGCAGTAGAAGTGAACCAGATTGTTCACATTTCTGATCTTAAACTCCCTAAAGGTGTTGAATCTGTTGCCCTGTTACACGGCGCAGATCATGATTTGCCGGTAGTAGCTGTACACGCAGTCAAAGGCGAATAAGCCTTTCACCGGTTGTGCGAGAAAGGTCAGCGTTGCTGACCTTTTTTTTAGCTGGCGATTGATGGCGGTGAGTACGCATCGGAATGAGCGAAAAAATTCAATTGATAGTCGGGCTGGGTAACCCCGGGCGCGAATACGAAAATACTCGCCACAATGCGGGTACGATTTTTGTTGAGCAACTGGCCAGTGCTTATCGTGCCAGCTGGCAGGATGAAAAAAAGTTTTCCGGCATGGCTGCGCAAATTATCATCGGCAATCAGCCCGTGCGTTTGCTGTTGCCGCTGACTTACATGAATCGTAGCGGTCAAGCGGTCGGCGCGATCGCAAATTTTTATAAAATCGCACCAGAAAACATTCTGGTTGCTCACGATGAACTTGACCTGCAACCGGGCACGGCGCGTTTGAAGCTGGGCGGTGGACATGGTGGGCACAATGGCTTGCGCGACATTGTCAGTGCTCTAGGAAACACGAATACGTTTGCGCGTTTGCGCATCGGTATCGGGCATCCCGGCAATGCAAAAATGGTGGCGGATTATGTGCTGAAAAAAGCACCTGCTATTGAATACAATTTAATGGAAGACAGTATTACACGCGCATTGCATGTAATGCCGGATGTAGTGATGGGCAATCTGGATAAAGCCATGCTTGATCTGCATTCTGAAAAAAACTGATCTATTTAATAAAAAATAATCGAGGCACAACACCATGGGTTTTAATTGCGGTATCGTCGGGTTGCCGAATGTAGGCAAATCAACATTGTTCAACGCATTGACTAAAGCGGGCATCGATGCGCAAAACTTTCCGTTCTGCACCATTGAACCCAACACCGGTGTGGTTGCTGTGCCGGATTCGCGTCTCGATGCATTAGCGGCGATTGTGAATCCTGAGCGTGTGTTACCCACCACTATGGAATTTGTCGATATCGCTGGTCTTGTGGCGGGCGCATCCAAAGGCGAGGGGCTCGGCAACAAATTTCTTGCCAACATCCGCGAAACTGATGCTATAGCACATGTGGTGCGTTGCTTTGCCGATGATAATGTCATTCACGTGCATAATCGCATTAATCCCTTGGATGATATTGAAATCATCAACATGGAACTGGCACTAGCCGATCTCGATACAGTAGAAAAAGTATTACTGCGTTCACAAAAACAGGCCAAGAGCGGCGATAAAGATGCGCAGGCATTGAAAATTGTGCTGGAAAAGGTGCAACCTGTTTTAGCTGAAGGCAAGCGTGCCAGCACAGTTAAACTCGATGCGGATGATATTGCCTTGCTGAAACCGCTATGTCTCATCACAGTAAAACCGACGATGTACATTGCTAATGTCGCTGAAGACGGCTTTGACAACAATCCTTATCTGGATGCAGTGCAGCAATTGGCAAAAGAAGAAAATGCGATTGTGGTGCCGATTTGCAACAAGATAGAGTCTGAAATTGCCGAACTGGATGATGCTGACAAAGCAGAATTTCTGGAAACGCTGGGCATGGAGGAGCCGGGATTGAACCGCGTGATTCGCGCTGGTTATCAACTACTGAATTTGCATACCTACTTCACCGCGGGTGTAAAAGAAGTGCGTGCGTGGACTATTCCTGTCGGTGCCACCGGCCCCAAAGCTGCAGCTGTTATCCATACCGATTTTGAAAAAGGATTCATCCGTGCCGAGGTGATGTCATATGAGGACTTCGTGCAATACAAGGGCGAACAAGGCGCAAAAGATGCCGGAAAATGGCGGCTCGAAGGTAAAGATTATGTGGTCAAGGATGGCGATGTCATGCACTTCCGGTTTAATGTCTAATACTGCTAGTATTGAGGGAAAAGGAGTTCCCTATGTCCATCAATGCTTCGGATCGTCACATTTACCCTGTTTCTCCTGAACTCGCTGCCAGCGCGCATATAAATCGCGAACGCTACGACGCTATGTACCTACAGTCTGTCGAGCAACCTGACAAATTTTGGGCTGGACAGGCGCGCGAATTCCTGACGTTTGAAAAACTCTGGGACACCGTTCTCGACTACGACCTG